>CAZTAL010000119.1:0-4130 GCA_964611525.1 uncultured Prolixibacteraceae bacterium | reverse complement strand
ACACCTCTAAGCCTTAAAAAAGTTAATCCGGATCATTTTGAAAAAGTATTGGAATTTGCGCGTGACTATTTTTCAAAAAAAAGATTTAATCGTCCCCGTTTAAAAAACTACAAATACGATCTTGCCATTTTGATCAATCCGGATGAAAAAAATCCGCCATCATGTCCTACAGCCCTCCAAAACTTCAAAAAGGCTGCCGAAAAAGAAGGTTTTTATACCGAATTTATTACCAAAGATGAATTCAGCCACCTAGCTGAATTCGATGCCTTATTCATACGAGAAACTACAAGTGTAAACAATCATACTTATCATTTCTCCCGTGCAGCATATGCCGAAGGTTTGGCAGTAATAGACGATCCATGGTCCATTCTGCGTTGTTCAAACAAAATATTTCAAAACGAACGATTGAAGCAAAACAGAATAAAAACCCCATCAACCCTTATACTTTCCAAAAGCAACTATCGAAAATTAAACAGTATAAATCTCATCTTTCCCCTTGTCGTAAAACAACCTGATAGTGCTTTCTCACTGGGGGTGGAAAAAGTAAATGATCATAAAGAACTTAATACCAAACTTTGTAAACTTTTCAAGCAATCTGATCTAATTGTGATACAGGAATATATGCCCTCAGAATTCGACTGGCGTATCGGGGTATTGGACCAGGCTCCATTATATGCATGCAAATATTTCATGGTCACCAATCATTGGCAAATCTATGACTGGCAAAGTACTAAGAAAAAAAACTGGGGCAAAATAGAAGCAGTTCCATTGGAGGAAGTACCCGAAGCGGTTATTAAAGCTGCTGTTAAGACCTCATCGCTTATTGGTGACGGACTTTATGGAGTTGATTTGAAAATGGTAAACAACAACGTTTATGTAATTGAGATTAATGATAATCCAAACATAGATGCAGGTATTGAAGATTCTGTAATGAAAGATGAACTCTATACCAGAATTATACGTTCACTTTTTAATCGAATCGAAATAAACCGTAATATTGCCCAGTTTGTTACAGGATAATATTATTAAAATTTCAGCATAAACCTTCCAGAGAAAATGCCAAATTAGTATCTTTATGATATTCCATATTTCTCACACTGAGAAATACTTCGAATGAACTTGAAAAATAGGTTATATCAAAATAATAATTACTTGCATTTTTAAAATAATAATCAGAAATTGAACATATTAAAATAGTTTTTTATGAACAAACCCGATCAAAATCCAAAATCAGTTTTTGTTTACTTATTACTTTTCGCCGTGGCAATGGGATTCATGGAAGCTATTATTGTGTTATATATCAGAGAAATTAGCTATCCGGAAGGTTTTGTCTTTCCTCTGAATCCTTTGCCAACATCATTGATGAAAGCAGAACTGATCAGGGAACTAAGCACAATGGTCATGCTCCTTACTGTTGCCTGGCTTACCGGAAAAACATTTTTACGGCGGTTAAATGCTTTTTTATTTTTGTTTGGCATCTGGGATATTTTTTATTATGTTGCACTTAGATTATTTCTGGACTGGCCGGAATCACTGCTAACTTGGGATATTCTATTCCTGATTCCCGTCATATGGATCGGTCCGGTACTGGCACCACTGATTTGTTCAGTTACAATGATTTTAATGGCTATCTGTTTTGAATGGCTAAAAACAAAAAATAAAATTACATCTCTTCGATGGTATGAACTTATGATAATTTTTACAGGAGCCATAATTATTTATATCACTTTTACATATGACTTTAGTATGATAATTCTGAAGGGAAATTATCTGTCTGAACTTTTATCATTAGCCGAGAATACTCAGTTTAATAAAATATTAACTAATTATATTCCGGAAAAATTTAAATGGGGAACTTTTACTGTGGGTATAACCATTATTGTTTTTGCTTCCATTTTGGTTTTTTTAAGGTCATTTAATAAATACAACAGAAAGAAACAGTGATAATAACGATATGATAAATAATTGTAAATTAGTATTCAACTCTCCTGAAAAAAACTTTGTTATATAATTTAGTTGCATAAATGTAATATTTTTATCATTTTTAAATATATTCACGGCGAATATCATATGCTGATTACATATCATTATATAACATTTATTGTACTTTCCAAGGAAAGTATTATTGAATTTGTTGCAGTGTTAGCTGCTGTTTTCACTATTTTCATAATGGCGAAATACAGGAGGACACCGGAAGTAAAATACCTGATCGCCGTCTTACTTTCAGCAGCTATTTGGGCATTTTCATATGGTATGGAATTTATTGCTGCAGACTTTGCCACAAAAGTTATCTGGTCTAAAGCCTCATATCTGGGTATTACCTTTTTACCTCTTAGCTATTTCTTTTTTGCCACTGCCTTTAGTCAGAAGACGCATATATTAAATTCAAAAAATACCGGATTACTTTTAATTATACCAGTTATTACTTTGCTTCTTGTCCTGACCAACGAATACCATAATCTAATCTGGCTGAACGTAGAATTAGATGCTGTACGTAATATGCTGCTGTATAAATACGGAATAGGGTTCTGGCTATTCTGGATATATGCCCTTATTCTGATATTTACCGGTATTTATTACCTGATCATTTCTATAAATAAATTTACCGTAATACATAGATCAGAGGTCATAACATTGCTCTTTGCAACCTTAATGCCCTTAACAGGTAACATAATGTATGTTACAGGGATAAACCCCTTCCCGGGATATGACTGGACACCTGTTTTATTTATTTTTTCAGGTCTCTTAATTACTATAGGAATGATAAGGTACGGAATGTTCGATTTAGTTCCTTTTGCACTTAACAAACTTATAGAATCTATGAACGACGGGATTATTGTTGTAAATTCCAAAGGAATTATCGAAGATTGTAATCCGGCAATAAACCAAATTTTTAACCTAAAAGCATCATCTATCATCAATAAAAAATTTTCAAAAATTTTCTCATTTCAGAAAAAACTGATTACTGCCATGGAGAATGAGCACCAGACAGAGACAACTATTGAAAGGGAAAATAATAACGAAAAACAGTATTACCATATCCATATTTTCCCTTTACTCAATCCAAAAAATATATTAACAGGACATCTGGTCCAAATACAAAATATAACATCGATCAAGCAGGGAGAAGAGCGGATGAAAGAAATAAATAAACATTTGCTGGCTGAAATCAAACAACGGGGCAAGCTCATCAATGATCTGGATTCTTTTGCTCACACTATTGCCCACGACTTACGCAATTCATTAGGTTCTATATATTCTTCCAGCGAAGTTATGGAGGAGAGCATTAAGGAAATGGACAGGGAATTACTGGCCGAGCTTACCAGCCTGATTAAAAAATCGTCACAAAAGGCTATACATATTACACAAGAACTCTTAATTCTTGCAACTGTCAGCAATCAAAGAATAGAAAAAAAGCCTCTTGATATGAAAGCCATTTTTTCAGAGGCAAAGAACCATGTTGAAGGATTAATAAATGAATATAAAGCGCAGATTAAGTTTCCTTCGGACTGGCCTGTAGCATTGGGATATGCCTCCTGGGTGGAAAATGTATGGGTCAATTATCTGACAAATGCTATCAAATATGGAGGTACACCACCCGTAATCGAGGTCGGTGCCGACAAACCTGTAAATAATTTTGTAAGATTCTGGATAAAAGATAACGGTGACGGCCTCTCAAAAAAAGAACAAAATAAGCTGTTCAAAAAATATACCCGTCTTGATCCGGATAAAGCACAGGGATATGGGCTCGGACTCTCAATAGTAAAAAGAATCGTGGACAAACTGGATGGCAGAGTAGGCTCGGAAAGTTCCGGAAGAAGGGGGGAAGGATCAAAATTTTGGTTTGAGTTGCCTGCTTTTGTTTGATAAGTTTTCGGTAATCCTTCGTCATATGTGCTTATTACCAACAGAATTTCTACTCCGTCACTTACAGGTTTCAAATAAAATGTCCAGTCCTGCCTCGACCAGGATTCATTTTTTTCAATTTCCTCTTTATGAATAATAACATCATCACTATTATTATATCTTTCTTCCAGAATTCTGATCTTTTCCTTGTCAATATGGGCATCTATATCTGACAGAGGTACCTTTCCATATGATATAGGCTCGTGTTCATGAAATCGGTAGCC
>CAZTAL010000118.1:0-3105 GCA_964611525.1 uncultured Prolixibacteraceae bacterium | reverse complement strand
GACGATCCTGATGATACTACATTGATATATGATTTTTGGTTTGAAGGGATTGAAATTCCCGGATGGATTACTGTCCTGTTGAGTGATTCTGTATTACAGATTGACATTATGCCTGAGTTGGCAGATACAGGGTGCTATAACGTTATTTTAACGGCTGCCGATCCACTTGAACAGATGGCAACAGACACCTTTGAATTGTGTGTAGTAAAAAGCATTACCGGCATTGATGGTATCACCATGGATGACCTTGACGTAATTATCTATCCTAATCCGGCCAGAGGACAAGTAACTGCGGAATTCAACAACACCATAACAGGAGAGGCAAGATTAAGGATAATAAGTCTGGATGGCCGTCAGCTATTTAGCGATAAATTCAGAGGGCCTTTGAAGCAAATAATATTTGATATGTCAGGACGGGTAAGCGGCACCTATTTAATCTCTATACAGGTGGGAGACAAACAAATGATCAGGAAACTTATGGTTGAATAAAAAATGTATCCTTCAGCTTTTAATATATTTATAACCGTCATAAAAGAATATGAAGGAAAAAATAAATAATACTATGCCAAGAAACCTCATGATAAAAAGGTAGACATTCTGTTTGATAAATGCTTTTGTACGTGATACAAGCACTGCAATGGTAACTTTTGAGCCCACCAGCAAAACATAAAATGAGAGTAAGAACAATACAGCTGTTAGCAGATTTATTTCAAAGGCTTTTATTATATAAGGAGTTCCTATGGTCGACCAAAAAAGATATGGATGGGGATTTAAAAAATTAGCAATTACTCCCTTCTTTAATGATTGTGCCTTAAAACCAGGTTCCCTTAAATCTAATCCTTTTGTTTTTACAGATTCATAACCCAGATAAGCGACAAAGATCCCCCCGAAAAAGGAAATTATACCCAGCACGATATTAAACTGTGATAGTCTGACTAATATAAAAAGAGTGATCAGAATAATGGGGAAATCAGTGATTAGGGGGGAAACAGCAACCTTTATTCCTTCTTTTCTGCTGTATTTTAAAGTTTCAGTAATCACAAGGGTTAATATGGGTCCCGGTGATATTCCGGCAGTCAGTCCCAGAACAGAACCTGCTAATAAATATTTTAAAGTTTGTAGTGTAAACATATAAATAATGTATTTCTATTCATTTATTACCTGTCAAAGATCCAAAAAAATTTACCTGACCGGTAGAAATCCATAACTTATTTTGTTTTTCAAGTCGCATAGTAATTTATTTTTCAACAAAATTAATGATCATTAACATGAAAACAATTTTAAATATATTATCCTGATTTTTATAGGATTATCCTTGACAATATAGAAAATCCGGTTTTAAAAAATTCGCTAATAAAGCTCAAACAGCACACCAAATATTATGAAACCAGCAGACTTTATTAACAAAACATACTTATTTATATCCGGCAACTAAGTTAATTAGCGTTTATCTATAAAGTCAAGAATCTTGATTAGAAAGCTTAAGAAGTCTGGAAAATGTAAGTCTTCTATCAGTGCTTGAATGAGTGAATGCTATTTCTAAATGAACATTTTGAGAGCAAATATTTTACAGTCAGCTAACTTTATGTCCATGCCTTTTCTATGCTATTTAACAAGAAATTCCGTATATTGAAGACAAAAATACAATAATTATGAAACGTACAGTATTACTTCTTCTGGTCAGACATCGCCAGGACACTGCTCAAAAAGTTCAGAAAATATTAACAGGATGGGGCTGCTTTATTAAAATACGGCTGGGTATCCATGACGGAGTATTGGAAAACTGTTCCGACAGCGGACTGATCTTTCTGGAATTAACGGGCGACATGACAAAGCACGAAGAAATAACCCGGAAACTCAATCTGCTTGAAGGAGTTGACGCTAAGCTCATTTCGATGGAGGTATAAAATTTTAGTTTTTATACTGAACTCAAATGTGCTAACCAAATTTAAGGATTAGGAATCATTTTTCAAAGTCCCTGTATTTAATAAATTATTTATTACCTTTTTATTTACAAAATGTCGTTTAATACCTCGACTCCTGGGTCGGAGATTTATACGTTTGCTTAGCAAACTCCATTTGACACTTAGGGTCCCCGGAGTAGCTTATTTTAGAAAGTTGGCTGACAGACCTGCAAATGTGAGTTTACTAATCGTAAATGACCATTTTGAGCGAAAACATAACGCAATCAGCCGACTTTATATTTTATGGACAGAATTACAGGAAATAAATTCTCTATTTTAAAAAAGTAATTTATATTTTCGCATTTTAAAAATAAATGAAAAGAGCTGTGAGTTATTTTTTACAGATAAAAATGTTCTCATCCGTAGCGAGTTTCATTTGTTGCCATAGAAAATAGTAAATATAAATTATAAATAAAGAGGATGTCAAAAGAATATACAAACGAATTACTAATTGATTTCGGTCCGGACGGGAAAAATTTACTTCCGGTTGTAACGCAGGATTATCAAACCAAAGAGGTATTGATATTATCCTTTGTAAACAGGGAAGCTTTTGAAGAGACCCGGCGGAGCGGATACGCTACCTACTGGAGTCGCGGTCGTAATGAACTTTGGAAAAAAGGACTCACTTCAGGGGATATGATGCGAATTGAAGAAATAAGAATCAACTGCGAACAAAACTCGTTGCTTTTTCTCGTGATCCCTGAGGGCAAAGGTGCATGCCATGCAAAAAACAAAGACGGAATGCCGTATAAATCATGTTATTACAGAAGAATCACAAAATCTAATAAATTAGAAGTAATACTATGAAACGAAGTGGTTAAATGGATTCTCAAATTTTTGATTAATCTATTTATCAATAATTACAAAATTTTAAACACATGAAGCAAGAAAAACTTATTATAGGAATGCCGGCAGGTTCACTGGCAAACGTTTCAAGGGGTGGAAATGTTATACAATTATTGAAAAATGCAGGTTTTGAAACCAGAGGATATGAACACGGCGGTCCCACCGAATTTAAATCAATAAATTATCTTTTTGGCTGGGATGGCAGGCCACAGGAATTTGGTTCACAGCTTGGTATACAGGAGCTGGATGTGGCTATTGCAGGTGCCGACTGGATAAAAGAACGTATCCTGGAATT
>CAZTAL010000117.1:0-25378 GCA_964611525.1 uncultured Prolixibacteraceae bacterium | reverse complement strand
GCCCTTGCCGCCAATAGGTACACATACTCCAGCCATTAACCTCGGTATAATAGAACTGGCATGATTTCTCTTTCCGTCAGTGTAATTATGGACAGCATCGAGACAATCATAGTTTATAATATCTGTATTTAATGAAAATACTAAAGTAAGATTACGGGGCATTTCAATTTTTGTTCCCAGTCCTAATGATATTTGTGCTACATTGCCCGGGTGGGTTTTTGGTTTCTCCCCTGTTTCCTTACGAAAAATAATAGAAGAATTTTCTCCTTCAGGAGTTGTCTGGTATCCCAGTTGAGTAAAGAAATAGTTAATTCCGCCACCTAATTCTGCGAAAGGATCAAGACTTACCGTGGTAGTTGTCCGCTTCGATAGATCTATGAAATGATAGCGGCAATAAGCTGATAAAGAGGTGCTGACCGTCACATATTCTACAGGCATCTGGTAAAGAGTTATAAATGAAGAATGGTTTCCGTTTGCAGTGAATTCAGGCAGATCGTTTTCTCCTGAGAGACGGAATATGTTTATAAGTATTCCCGGTTCCCATGAACGGCCGAGAGTTCTGCTAATACCTAAGTCAAGAGCTAATCCCGGCTGATGTCTGAATTCATTATCAAGAAAGATAAAATCACGCGATATTTCCTTAAGAAGCCATGCAGTACCGGTACGACCTGAAAAATGCCACCGGTTATTGTTATTCTTTGATTTTAAAAACGGACTTGCATGTATAATGTTTATCGATAGCCATGGAAAAAATATGGCCAAAAGAAAGATAGTAAATGTTTTTTTGTTTAACTTCATTTTTAATATTTTTAACGTTACCAGAGCAATTCCTATCGTGAAAGACTGTTTGGAACGATCAACCGGTTTCCTCCTCAATTTCAATCCATCGTTTTTTGGCAGTGGCAATATACTGTCTGGCAAATATCCATCCTATGCTTATGATACCACCGAGAAATATCCAAATGATCAAAATAAGTAGCCGGTTGGGTTTTGAGCGTTCAAGGGGTATGGTTACAGGTTGAATGATTGAAAACACTGGTGTGTCTTCTTTTTCTTTTATCCTTGCCTCTTCAAGTTGCTGTGCTAAATTTGAATAAACATCAAAAGCCAATCTGTATTCGTTTTCTAACTGCTCCTGTTCCGTTAGAGCCATTGCGCTGGTAACATTTTTATTTTTGTCACGGAAGGCTGCTAACCTGGCCTGAGCGGCTTCAAACTCTTTTTTCTTTTCATGGTAACGCTCTTTAATAAAATCTAACCTTGCTGATGCTTTTTTTATTTTAAATTTCGTGATATACTCCTGTAACAACTCCTGAGCCTTATGGGCGACGGCTGCAGCTAAGCTTGCTTCGTGAAAGGAGGCATTTAAAGTTACATGTCCCTCCTTTTCATCTGTGGTAAGGGTTACATTCTCAGCAATTATTTTACGTACTTTTTCTTGTTCTTCTGTCAATTTAATTGTGGATACTTTTCCTTTTATTGTTTCAGGGGGCTTGTTTTCTCCACGTAAAGCCTTAAGTATTATGCCAGGTAATCCTAAGGTATATTTTTTTATGATAGAAAAGATCCCCGGTTTGCTGTATTCAGTGTAATATTCAAACAACGACACAGGGTGATCAACATCTGGAAAAGAAAAAGTTGTTTTCATCAGTTGTAGCTGAAAAGGTACACTCTGGACTATCTGTGGATAAATCAACGGAGACAATTCTGCTGTTTCGCGGTTAAGGTTAAAATTAATTCCTGCCATTGATGCGAGTGAGGAAAGTCCTCCTGACGGGGAAGATCCCCCTGAAACGTGGGGAACCATCCTTGTAGTTACAGTATATTGAGTGGGTGAAAGCAAGGCAACTATCACTCCTAATACAGTAAATCCAATTAAAGTTTTTATAATTAATTTCCGGTGGTTCCAAATATTTTTGGCCAACGCTATCAGATCAATTTCATCCTCTTCTGCCACCGGAGTATTTTTTATCTCTTCGTTCATAGTTATCAAATTTTATTGCAGTTAAAAATAAATTTTTATCTGGTTGAAATCAACGCATGATGGCTGCAATAGCAATGGCTATTGATGAAAATGTACTTGCAATTGATAACCAGGTACCCGTATTTATTGGTTCTTTTTCAGGTTTGGCGGGTACAACAATCTGACTGCCGGGCAATACTTCAGGATAGTTTTTTACAACGAAACTTTTTGTAGAGGCAGTTTCTCCGTTGGGAAAGCGCACAAAAACTTTGCGTTTGAGGGCATCCTGACTGAATCCTCCGCATTTGTCGATGTAATACTTCAATGGTTTTCCTTCTTCGTATGTTATTGAAAAAGGATTTTGTACCTGACCCGTAATTTTTACGGTTTGGATAAATTGAGGAATGTTAATAACATCACCGTCAAGTAAATAGAGGTCATTTTTACCATTGGGATTTGTTATAATTTTATTCATGTTAATGGCCACTAATTCTTCGCCCAGTTCTTCGGAAGTACGCGTAAGAGTTGCGCCTGCCGGAAATGATTGGGAGGTGAGTCCGCCAGCCATTTCAATCAAATCTGAAATCCGCTGGTTCTTATTTTGGATGGCATATTGCCCGGCATATTTAATTTCACCCAGAACGACAGCCGACGCACTTTCCCTGTACCCCGGAGCACGACGCACTGAGACCCTGTCGAAAGGTTTCAGGATAAAATTTGCATCATTGATATTTTGTTTCAAATCACGTGAAAGATTGAGAGTATAAACATGCACCAATTCATCAGACAACTGAGAAGCCTCTTCATACGACAACCGGCGTGCTACTTCAATGATCGAACTGTCAGCCGCTTCAGTAAAACCTCCGGCCATGAATATTGCATCAGCCAGGGTAATACCTTCGGAATAATTGTATTGTCCCGGATTTAATATTTCCCCGGATACACTGATAAATGGATTTTGTTTTAAATTAAAATGTGATTTAATCAATACCTGGTCTTCCGGATTTAGTAAAATTGAGTCCTCACGTTGTACAATAGATGCCAAATCAAAAGAAATATTAGTGGTAGTAGAATCTTCGTTAAGTCTAATAATAAGTCCCCGGTTGGCAAAAGCATCCCCTCGCAGACTGTCGGCTTTTAAAATTAAATCTATCAGGGTCATGCCCTCTTTCCATTCATAATCCCCTGGCCGCATAATCGCTCCCGAAATGGAAACTCTGTTTTTGAACGATTCGTATATTTTTCCATTTGTTATTACATCTCCGTTATACAAGGCAGTGGAGGTAGCATCCTCAAACGGTACATCCAAAATAATCCGTCCTTCCAATGTTTTCCGGTAAATTTTCAAGTTAGACCAGTAAGCATCGCCGGTAAATCCACCGGCGAACCTTATCAGTTCATTAAGTTTTTCATTATCTGCCATTTCAAAAAAGCCAATTCTTTTAAACTCTCCAGTGATTTGCACCTTTTTTTCAGCCGGAGGTACCAAAATTATGTCTTCATCTTTCAACTGAATATTTTCTGAAACATCGGCATCCAGTAAAAAACGATAGATATCAATGGTATTAAAAATTTTGTTGTTCCGGATAACATGAATGTTCCTGAAAGATCCTATGCTATTAGGCCCTCCTGACAAATAGAGTGCATTAAACAAGGTGGCGGTAACCGGAAGGGTATAAGTGCCGGGTGTGACCACTTCTCCCAACAGGTTCACCCTGATTGAACGTAATCTTCCCATATTGATCTGGGCAAATGTTTTGGGATCGGGTTGACTCATGTCGGCGTAAATTTCAGTGAGTCGTTGCTTTATTTTTGTTTCTGCGGCTGAAAAAGTCAATCCTGCCACATAGACGGGCCCCACATCAGGGATCATTATCTGTCCGTTGGAATTTACGGTTAACTGATAAGTGTTTTGAGAGTTTCCCCAGATATTAATGATGATTTGATCATCAATTCCAATTTCATAATTTTTGGGAGTTTGAATATTCAGCCTTGGTTCAAAAGTAAGATTTCTGCTGTTAAAAAGATAAGCACCAAAAATCCTATTGACATCGCGTCCTGATCGCTGAGCGCTCGATAAATCGGTCGATTCAAGGTCGTCTTCAGGCTCCTCCGGTTCCGTAAGTTTTTCAGCAGGACTTTCTCCTTCCGACAGATCAGCATCAATGTCCGTGCCTTCCTGAGATCTCTGTAACCGTTGTTGCATATCCTTGATTTGTTGTTCAGAGGCACCACGCTGACGAGCCAGTTCGGCTGCTTCATTGAAATTCAGCCCCGCATCATGGATGGCTTGTTCGACTTTTTTAATGTCAGATTCAGGTAATGATTTCGGGTCAACGGATTTTATATCCTGAGCTTTCAGAGCTAATGAAAAAAGCAGGAATAAAAACACACAAAAATTTTTTAATGAATTAAAGGACATAGGAAATTTTTTTTCTGTGTAAATATAGAAATTGTTGTAAAGTTACTAATCAACATTTTTATACTTTTTGGCATTTTTCAAAATATGGTCAAAGTAGTTTACAAATATAACTAATGATTGATAAAAGGGGACAGTGATCCTATAAAAAAATTATTACGCTGAAATTGGTACTACTCTTATGTAACTTTTTTTCCTCAAGTTATTTCTCGTGAGTCTATATTGCCAGATAATGTGGAACTAATAATTATTCAGAAGAAAAAATGAGACAAAATGTAATACGGAATGCCCCCACTGGCTAAATGGTTGGTTACATCAATTATTAACTTCTATTTTATATAATCCTTCCAATAGATTTTTGATATCTTTGCCTTAAAAAGATATTAGCAAATGAAAAAATTTATTTTTTTTACAATTTTTTTGATTATCAGTCAGCTATCATCAGCTCAGTTAGTAGTGGAATTTAAACCTAACTACGATGAAAGCAAGGTACCTGAGTTTAAGATTACTGATCCTTTGGTAACTTTTAAGGGAAGAAAAATAAGAAATGCAAAAAAATGGACAAGAAAGAGACGTCCCGAGTTACTTGAATTTTTTTATGATCATGTTTATGGCAATATTCCCGGTGAACTGGATATTTCATCCTGGGATATTGTCGAGCAGAGCGATTATGCTTTAGACGGAAAGGCGCGCCGGAAGCAGGTAGATATAATATTTAAAAAAGGAGGACAATCACTTGTTTTTAATATTCTGATGTATTTACCTAAAAATATTGACAAAGCACCATTGTTCATAGGATATAATTTTTATGGGAATCATACTATTCATAAAGATGTGAATATTATTATTTCTGAAGCGTGGACCCGGAATAATCCTTCCTTCGGGATAATAAACAATCAGCTTACCGAACAATCCAGGGGTGTTCGTGATAACCGCTGGGCGGTTGAGATGATAGTAGATGCGGGATATGGCTTGGCAACTATATATTATGGGGAAGTTGATCCCGACAAGGATGATTTTACTGACGGTATTCATCCGTTTTTTTATACTGAAGGACAGCAGCGTCCCTGGGCAGCAGAGTGGGGCTCTATATCAGCATGGTCGTGGGGATTAAGCCGTGCTATGGATTATCTTGAACAGGACCCGGATGTAGATGCTTCCAGAGTCATTGTTTTTGGCCATTCCAGGCTCGGTAAAACTTCTTTATGGACAGGAGCAAGGGATGAAAGATTTGCTGCTGCCATATCAAATAATAGTGGCTGTGGGGGGGCGGCGCTCTCTAAGAGGGAATTCGGAGAAACTGTAGGCCGTATTAATAATTCTTTTCCCCATTGGTTCTGCCTTAATTTCAGGGAATATAACATGAATGAGGAAGAACTGCCCGTAGATCAGCATGAGTTGATAGCCCTGATTGCTCCCCGTCCTGTTTATGTTGCCAGTGCGGAAGAAGATCAGTGGGCTGATCCAAAGGGTGAGTTTCTTTCAGCCTATTATGCAACCTCTGTGTATGAGCTTTTTGAAAAAGAAGGGATTCCATCTGCCGAAATGCCGCCTGTTAATCAGCCGATACAAAATACAGTTGCCTATCATATCAGATCAGGAGGTCATGATGTAACGGATTATGACTGGGAACAGTATATAAAATGGGCCAATAACCAACTTGGAGTCTGTCCATAAAGTCCGCTGACTGCGTTATGCTTGTGCTCAAAATGGTCATTTACGAATAGTAAACTCACATTTATATTATATAAAGGTGCCCCGCATCTTTTGCAGACATATGTACCCTTTTCCTTATGATTATTGTATTTCCCGGAAAAAGGTGGTTCTGTACCTTTTTCTATTATTACGTATTCTTCGAATTTTGTTAAAGGCTTATATTTACTGCCTTTATTTTCTTCTTTTCTGGACTGGGAATTTTCTTGTCCGTTTACTGATAATGCCATTATAATAGATATTATGGTTAAAATTATTCTCATGATAAAAAAATTTAATATTTGAGTGCACTCTAAAAAGTATATTTTATCATCAAATTTTAATAATAAGCAATTAAGTAAAAATTTAAAATACTGATAATAATTTATTTATGTTTTTGACTTATATAACATTTTTTAAATGTTTTCATTTTCTAACTTTTTGTAACAAACTCAAATTATAAATCAGCCAATGTTATATGAGTTCTTTATAAAAACTAACATTTTTATTTATTTTATATTATTACTGTCCGGAAAAAAAATAATTATTGGGCTAAAGCTCTTGTATTAACAGAATTTTTTTGGTTAAAACAAATTATTGTATAATATTGTTTATAACTATTGTCAGAATAAAAAAGGATTATTAAGCGAAGGCAGGTGTATGTCGCAGGCATTTTTGCCGGGGTAAACAAGAGTTAATAATTTATCCTGATAATGGTTTTTAATTTAAACTGGAATGCTAATTGTAAATAATAAATTTACGGTAAAATATATATTATCAGCGGACTCCATGCACCGACAGTAATTTAAATAAAGAAATATGAAAAAATGTATATTAATCTTTCTGTTATTTGTTTACTCTGCTATACCGGCTCAGCAGAAGTCGAAAAAAGCTCTTTCCATAGATGATTTTGCAGATTGGAAAACTATTTCTAATCAGATCATATCTAATAACGGCAAAATAATTTCATATGAGTTGAATCCGGGGAAAGGGGATGGTAAGTTCATTGTCAGGAAAGATGGAATCCCCCTGAATACGGAAAAATCGGAAGATAGTGTCTTTCGTGAAATTTCAAGGAAAGATGGAGTCTGTTATGGGGAAATACCCCGGGGATATGACGCACTGATAAGTCCTGACAATGATTTTATCGTATTCAGGATCAGGCAACCGGAAGATACTATACAAAAAGCCAAAATAGCAAAAGTAAAGAAAGAAAACATGCCAAAGGACAGTATAGGAATCCTGATATTCAATCGTGATACAGTCTATAAATTTCCCGGAGTTAAATCTTTTAAAATCCCTGAGGAAAATGCTGGATGGATAGCTTTTATGGTTGAAGCCGGTAATGAGACAAATGACAAGAAGCAGAATGATAAATCCTCTGAAAATAAAAAACCGGTTACCGACAAGCTTATTTTATTTGAAACAGAAACTACAGATACACTTGAATTTAGAAATGTATCAGAATATTTTTATTCCAAAGAAGGTGATGCCGTGTACTTTATTAGTCAGGTTTCTGATTCGGTTAAGACAACCGGCAAATTATACTTATTTGATACATCGGAAGGAGAAGCACATTCTTTATTTTCATCTGAAGGATCGATGAATAGGATAGTTTCGGATAATAGTGGTGAAAAATATGCATATCTTTTTTCCACAGATACCATTGATGCTAAAATATATTCCTTGTACTATGGTCAGAATGGCAAGGAGCCTGAAGAGATAGTCGACAGCTATACAAGTGGTATTCCGGTGGGTTGGTCCCCCAGCGAAAAAGGCAAAATGTTGTTTTCGGATGATGGCACTAAAATTTATTTTGGTACTGCGGAAAGTCCTGAACCAGAACCTGAAGATACTATACTAGATGAAGATATACCCAAAGTGGATGTATGGAGCTGGCATGATAAAAAACTGCAGTCGGAGCAAAAAGCAGAATTGGAAAAAGAAAAAAAGCGGACTTATCTGGCTGTTTATCATATTGATCTTAACCGTTTTATTCAGCTAGCCGATCTGAATGTGGATGAAGTAACTCCTGTCATGAAGGGTAATGGCCCTTATGCTTTGGGTCTTGATGACAAGCCTTATCTGCGGGCCTCGAGCTGGACAGGGGAAAGGAATCATGATTATTATCTTATAGATATTAATTCCGGAATCAAAAGGGAAATTGTTGAAAATAAGTCATATGTGCGTATTTCGCCTCAAGGTAAATATGTAGTATGGTATGAACCGGAGGACAGCAGTTATTATGCCAGGTCTTCTGATATAAACCGGTTGGAAACCGTACCGCTGACAAAAATGATACCTGTAGGTTTTTATGATGAGAGAAATGACAGGCCTATGGATCCCGCTCCATATGGTATTGCAGGATGGAGCGAAAATGACAGGTTCGTTTATATATATGATCGCTATGATATCTGGAAGATAGATCCTTCAGGCGGCAGGGTGCCGGTTTGTATTACAAATGCATTTGGTCGCAGGAATCAAATCCGGCTTCGGTATCAGAAGCTTGATCCTGATCTGGAATACATTAAATCCGACAGTCTCGTTATACTTGAGGCATTCGATGAATGCTTAATGTCTGCCGGTTTTTTCAGCTACCGTTTTAATATTATTGATGATCCTGACCCTCTTGTTATGGATAAGTATTATTTCAGAAATCTGAAAAAAGCTAAAAAAGCTGATAAGTTAATATGGACTCGTGAAAATGTAAGTACTTATCCTGACATATGGCGCAGTGATCTGCACTTTAAACATTCAAAAAAAATATCTGATGCCAATCCACAGCAAGAATGTTATTTGTGGCCGGATGTCCGGTTGGTTGAGTGGACTTCTTTTTCAGGTGACAATCTTAAGGGATTGCTATATTATCCGGAAAATTTTGATCCGGATAAAAAATATCCTTTGATGTTGTATTTTTATGAAAGAAGTTCGGAGGGCCTATACAGTCATCAGCATCCTTATCCGAGCATGTCTACTATCAATAAGACTTTTTACGTTAGTAACGGGTATCTGGTTTTTGTGCCTGATATCATATACGAGACCGGATATCCGGGAAAGAGTGCTTATAATTCCATTGTAAGCGGCACCAACTATCTCATCAATATGTTTCCGTATATCGATGAAGATAAAATAGGCTTGCAGGGACAGAGTTGGGGGGGATATCAGACCGCTTATCTAATTACGCAGACAGATTTGTATAAAGCTGCCATGGCCGGAGCTCCTGTAAGTAATATGACAAGTGCTTATGGTGGTATCCGGTGGAAAACGGGTTTAAGCAGAATGTTTCAATATGAACATCAGCAGAGCAGGATAGGGGGAAGCCTTTGGGATAAACCCCTTCACTATATCGAAAATTCACCTCTTTTTTATGCTCCTGAAGTTAATACTCCCCTGTTGATAATGCATAATGATAATGACGGGGCAGTTCCATGGTACCAGGGTATTGAATTATTTGTTGCCCTCCGAAGGCTCAACAAACCGGTATGGTTGCTGAATTATAATGGTGAGCCTCATAATCTTAAACAAAGTAGCTGGGCGAACAGGGTAGACCTAAGCAAGAGGATGTTTGGTTTTTTCAACCATTATCTCATGGAAAAACCTGAGCCCGAATGGATGGAGGAAGGGATTCCTGTAATTAAGAAAGGGAAGGATCTCGGTTATTGATAATCATTTATCAGAAGCAGAAAAAGAGGATGTCCATGATTATCATTTTGTGCCGGTCGGGAGTTTTTCCATACTTTCAATTCATATCTGCTAAAACCATCCTGATTTCACCGTAGGTAAATTCATTTCCAAGTTTATTTCTTACATCGGTAAGTGATTCACCGTCTGCTTTTTCTTTGAGGCATTTGGCAATGATATCGTATTTACTGTGATCGATAAGTTGAAAAATATCCAACTTACCTTGTCTTACAAAATGGGTAAGGTGATCCTCAATAGTTGTAACAGCAAGATTTCTTTTTTTTGATATCTCTTCAATGGTGAGCCCCTCCCTGAACATTCTCAGGCTGACTTCCTTGGTATTAAGTCCGGCAAGAGTAACCTCTTCTCTTGCGTTCACGGGAATATCCATACCTTTTTTATACCGGTAATCCATTATTAGTCCGAGAATTTCCCGTCCGAAGTAAGCCATTTTACTGCCTCCCATTCCTTTTACCGCTTTTAGCTCCGACGCCGTAGCAGGCAATTTACCGGCTATCCCTGCTATGACTTTATGTCGTAAAATTTGTGATTCGCTTAATCCTGTTTCAATTTGTTTCTCTTTACGCCAATCTTTCAGTATTTTATAAAATTCAGGATTTTTTACGTTTAGGGCTACAGCAGAGCTTCCTTTTATTAAATACTGCTTTTCAATAGCTGCCCGTGCTCTTGTTTCGAGGTATTCTTTAATATTAAATCCTTTTTCTACCTTTTTGAAGCATGCTTTTTTGATGCACAATTCTTTTTCGAATCTGGTCAGTTTGTCATTCAAATTTTTCATTATCGATTGATTGTCAGATTCAAACCCGGCATTTTTAAATGGCTTTTCGATCATTTCCTCTGTTTGGTCAGAAAAATAATTAGCTGCTTTTACAAGTCTTCTCTGCAAAGGAATATTTTTTTCAGCAAAGCCTCCGCGGGCAACCATTTCTTCCATCTGGGGCCGGAATTTCTCTGCTATTATGATCATTTCATTAATGTCATTTACCATTTTCCGGCAAATTTTTTCTATATTTCCTGTGAGGGAAGAACGGTTGACTGACCATATTTTCAGAATGCTTTCACCAGTTTTTATTAAAGGGGTAAAATCAAATAATTCATTCAAGAGTTCCAGTTCATAAGCTTTGTGGTATTTATTAAGAACAGTTCCGTCAGGCTGGTTTTTTTCTACCTCATTAATGAAATGAATGACTGTACTGTCGTTTATAATACTTTTGGAATTAAGTTTTGAGCTTAATACAAGGCCTTCCATACATGTGCAACGGCTTAGGGCCACATAGACCTGTCCGTGTGCAAAAGACCGTCGTGCGTCTATAATAGCTTTTTCAAAGGTCAGACCCTGACTTTTATGGATGGTTATAGCCCATGCCAGTTTCAGGGGGTATTGTTTAAATGTGCCTATTATATTTTCCTCAATTTCCGAGGTTTGCTGGTTTAATTTGTATTTGATATTCTCCCAGACCGCCTTTTCCACTATGACAGGTTCTGTTTCTCCGGTACAAGTCACTTCTATATTTTCCTCAGTGATATTGATTACCTTTCCTATTTTACCGTTATAATATCTTTTTTCCGGGGAAGTATCATTTTTTAGAAACATTACTTGGGCTCCTGTCTTAAGCTCCAGTACTTCATCGGCAGGAAAGTAATATTCGGGGAAGTCACCTTCGACACTACACTTGAAGCGGTGGAGTTTGGTTTTGATTTTTTCCAGCCGGACTTCGTTAATTTGCTTTGCCTGGAAATTATGTGTAGTGAGAGTAATATATCCTTCATTTTCCAGTGGTGAAAATCCGGGCCGGTAGCGCCTGTTTAGCAGTTGAAGGTCAGCCTCGTTTAATTTGTTGTCTCTTACTTTATTAAGCAGGTTAATAAAATTTTGTTCATTTTGACGGTAAATGTGTTTTAATTCGATGCTTATGAATTTGGATTTACCGAGAGCATGACTACTGAAAAAATAAAAGGTAGCATAGTAATTCTTTAAAATATCCCAATCGTCTTTCTTAGTAACAGGTGCAAGTTGCTGAAGGTCGCCTATCATCAACAATTGCACTCCGCCAAATGGCTGTGAGCGGGTTTTGAATCTACGCAGGACAAAATCTATGGCATCAAGGATATCAGCCCTCACCATGCTTATTTCATCTATTATTAGTAGGTCCAGACTTTTTATCAGGTTGATCTTATTTTTGCTGAACCTTTTTATTTTATTGACAGTATTTTCAGAAGGGGGGCTGTCGTTAAATAAATTTTTTACCGCATCAACCGGAATCTGGGGACCGAAAGACAACTGGAAGAAAGAGTGTATAGTAACGCCTCCTGCATTGATGGCAGCAACACCTGTAGGTGCAACCACCACCATGCGCTTTGGCGACACTTTTTTAAGTTTTTTAAGAAAAGTAGTTTTACCCGTACCTGCCTTTCCGGTCAGAAAGATGTTTTGGTTTGTATATTGAATAAAATCGAAAGCAAGTTGCAACTGTATATTAACATGGGTTCCCATAAACAGTTTGACACATTAATACATTTCTGCAAAATTTTCCGTATATTCATTTATTTCTTCTTCACTAAGATAACTGCCTGAACTGATTATCACCCTGTATCTGAAAGTTGCTGATTCTCCCGAAGGGATGCTGAAATTCAGTTGCTTTTCTCCTTTTGTGAAATCTTCCCATCCAAGGGGATTTGCCGCAAAAAGCCCATAACCACGGGCATGCCAGTAAGTAGGGTATGATGGATTATTGGGATGATCACATATCACAAGGGATATCTTTTCAGTTCCTATTATTCCATACAGATCCATCCATCTGGCCCGGGTGCCCCATACTTCCAGACCGGAAATTCCTTCACTACTAAGATAATTTCCTGATACTGTTTTATCAGACGATCCTTCAATTTTCTCATGTTCCCCTTCTCCCTTATAAACAGTAATCATTCCTTCCGATGGTAATTCAAGTTGTCTGGCAACCCTGATACCAAACATTCCTTCCTTGGTGTCAGGCATTGAAACATCTTTGTCCGTGGCAGTTAATCTTGTTATTCTGTCAATAATAAGAGTTTCTCCATCTTTAATGAAATGATATTCCGTATTCTCTTCAAGGAGTTCATTTCCTGAAGGATCAACCCAGCTTTCCTTTGTAACCAGTGTAGCTTTCTCTTTCCCTTCCTCCATTTTTTCCACTTTCTGATGTTTTACCAATCCTCCGTTTTCATTTGTTGTACCTAATCCCTGAGAGCCATTACCCCAGAAATCAAAACCGTTAACGTTGCCATACGTTAACCACATACCTATCTGGTGAGCATGGTCTGGCCGTTCTCCTATCCTTGGATTTATAGGAAATCCCCTCGTAATTTCAGTACCGGCAGATGTAAATATCGGGTAAAGTATTGGCTTACAGACATTATCTGGCCAACGGTAAGAAGTAAACAGTTTCCCATCGATCAGCACATCAATTTTATTGTTCTCGTTATCTGCAAACAGAGTAATTTTTGAACTTTGTTCCTTCTTGTCCTCTTCTTTGGATTTTGATTTTGATCTGCATGAAGAAACAGAGAAAATAATAGCTGCAATGACAATAAGTAATGAAATTTTTTTCATTTTTTATAAAATTTAAAATTATTATTTAATGTCTGTCCATAAAGTTAAGAGTCTGGAATAGAATGTTGGTTGATAGAACAATGTAACCAAATTTTTCCCCGCCAAGCGGTTTAAATAATAAATTATAATTTTCAGAGGTTCTAATTTAAGAAACTTTATAAATCAAAAAAAATTAAAACCCGATTTGTTTAAGATACTTTTCATAATAAGGTGTGATAAGTTTGCCTTTTTCTCCCGGTTTTTCTTCAAAGAATGTTCCACCCATATAAAAACATGAAAATCCCCCTGAGACAATCCCCCATGCGCATGCTTCGGTAAGATCAAGCTGCATTTTTCCTTTTTTTTGAATCTGGGAGATTATATTGGCGATTACACCACCTACGAAATTATCTCCGCAACCTGTTGTGTCACCTGAATGTCCTTTTTTTAATTCTTCTGATATTGCCTGTGAAACCGGCATATTTATTTCTTCTTTTTCGAGGAAAACACCATTACTTGAAGAATAACCCTTCAGATTATTCGGGCCGTTTGTAATTAACAGAGCGCCTGTTCCTTGTTCATGAAAAAAGTTTATTGCCTCTTGTATGGAATTTTTTCCACTGAGTCGCAGTGCTTCCTCCATATCCGTGATTAAAAGGTCTGTGTTTCCATAGCTGTCATCGCTCCTTCCCAATGGCCACTTTTTTTGGGGATCTTTTTTTTCATTTCTGAAATCATAAACAGTATTTACTATAGTCAGACAGTTATTTGATTTGGCTTTAATAAGCAGTTCGGTAAGATTATCATGGATGACCGGAACAATTGCTGTTCCTCCGAACACAACAACATCAGAAGAAAAGAACTCATCATCTAGGTTATCAGGACTAAAATTCCATGCTTCACCAATAGAATTGATAAAAATACGCTCGCCATGTCCTTCATCATAGTCGGGATCAGATAAAACAATTGTAGAAGGGGTCGTATCTCCGGATAGATAATAGTTGTTTATTGATAAATCCATTTGTTTAAGTATAGAAACAATAAACTCTCCATCAGCGTCTTTGCCACCGCGTCCATAAAACCTACACTCTGTTCCTGTTGATTCGAGCATTTGACTTGCATGTATCAACGGTACAATACCCGGACCACCGATATTTTTTTTGTCAGGTTCTTTACCTTTGGTAATCTTTTTCAATACCTGGTCGAGGTCCTCATGACAAAAATTTTCAAACTCCTCTTTAAAAACCAGTTGACCCGGAGTTAATCCTCCATCACCTTTCTTTTTTGACAGGTAAGGTATGAACTCTGGATCAGTAAAAGATATATGCCTGTATAATCTGTCAACTAAACAACATCCGGTTACTGAAACTCTGGTATTGGAAGCCATAGTACTTTTTATTTTGTAAATTTATTATTTAATTATCAAAAGGTTAAATTTTTGGCAATATTAATTCGCTGAAAATTGTCATTGTTGTTTGAGTAAATTCCTCCTGATCACATATCACTGAAATCGAACATTACAGGTTTTTCTTTAAAGCTTTTAGTTTTAATTATTAAATATATAAAGCCAATAACAAACCATATGCTGCCTAATATTTTGGCATAACCCGGTAAGCTGATCCATATTGCGAAACATACCAGGAACCCTAAAAGCGGTAACGCCATATCAAAAAATATGTTACGGTTTTCTGTTGTCGGTCTGAGAAAGTAGAATTGTCGGAAGGTTGCTATGTTGACGCCCATAAAAGCAAGGAAAGCGCCGAAGTTCAATAATTCTGCTGCCGTTCTGTAATCGAGTGCCAGTGCCCCTATAACAGTCAGTCCCCCCATTATAATAATATTATTTGTTGGTGTGTTACTTTTTTTATTCAATTGACCGAATATTTTTTTGGGAAGCACGCCGTCCCTTCCCATGCTGAACAGCAATCTTGAAGCGCCAACCTGACCGGCGACTGCACTGCCAAAGCAGGCTATGAACAGGATAGCTGCTATAGCGTTGAACAACATTTTTCCGCCTACTCTTTCAGCGACGTCATAAAATGCGGTTTCCAAATTGGGAAAAGCATTATAATCAGGCCATACTCTCTGGGCGAGATAAATTTGTAGACCGCTGAATAATCCCGTAAAAATGCATACCAGCACTGGCGCCAGCAACATGTTCTTTTTAGGATTTTTTACGTCCTCTGCCAGTGTAGTTACTCCGTCAAACCCGATATAGGTAAGGGCTGCAAATGATGTTGCTGTCATCACGGCTGCAAAGTTGAATTTTTCAGGGTTATAGAAAGGCTTAAAGGAGAAAAGACCCGCCCAGCCGTCATCGCTGTAAATATACTTGATAGATAGTACTATAAAAAATATTATTACAATTGTCATTACTGCAAGCAGGATTTCATTTGATCTGGCGGTTGTCCTGATACCTCGGAGATTTATCAAAGTGACAGACACGATGAATAATAGTGCCCATATAACAAACGGCACTGAAGGTATTAGGCGTGCCAGCGTGAGGGATCCATATATAGTATTAATAACAGGTACTATTAAATAATCGAGGAACATAACCCATCCTGCCATAAAGCCCAGATAAGTATTCAGTCCCTTACCCACATATATATAAGCTGATCCCGCTGTAGGATGCTTTGCTGCCATCCGGCCATAGCTTAAAGCTGTCAATCCCATACCTACCATGGCTATCATTAATGTTGTGACCATATGGCCATGTGAAACTTTAGAGGCGATACCGAATAATCCGATTGCGGCAATAGGTTGTATCAGAACAATACCATAAAATACCAAATCCCACAATCCAAGAACCCGCCGTAATGTTGGTTTTATTTGATCAACCGGAGCAGTTGAATTATTCTTGTTCATAAAGTTATTTTTAAAATATTGATGATCAATTCAGGCATATAAAAATTACCATGACGGGTTCATTCAGAACCTGTTATGAATTATTTTTGTATGTTCCGTAAATTTAAAGTTACATGTTTGTTTCAATGCATCTCTGTGCCACAAACTCCCAAGCCGCCGCTATAATAATTGAATTGAACATTGGGATGATCAGCAAGCAGGGACATAGGTACAGAAGAATCCATTATTTTTTCACCTATCATTAAGGCAGTCAGCCTTTGTCCAAAAGGATTATCATGAGTACCGGCCTGCCATATGGAGACTTTTTCTGCCTTCCATGTTTCTACCGGTCCTACTGTGATCGCTTTGACAGGAATGCCGGTGACTACCCCTCCTGCGCTGGTGCGTGCATTTTGCATACAGGTTACGGGATGAAGATCTACTATACGGGTTGTCAGCTTTCTGAATTCCTCCGGCGATGGCGGAGTATCCTTATATTTTCCTTCCCGTCTTGGCGGGTCATTAAATGCCCAGTGTTTAGTATCACCCTGTCCTCCCTGCATAACAGCACAACGTACTCCACTTTCCCAGCTTTTGATATACTCACTTGTATTGGCTTTTGGAAAATGCAAGTTTGATTCGGGCATCCTGAGATTTTTGTTTATTCTGTTAAAACATAAATCCCTGTCTGCCTTTTCAAATGATATGGGATTATCCGGATCAATTTCTTTGCTATTTTGATACCATTCATCCATTCCCCAGAAATGCGCATTGGATAAATCCAGTTCCAGTTCATTCACCAGTCGGGCAACTAAGGGTAATTGTTCGGTTGGACCGATAGGGCCACAAATGCCGACAGGTTCATTATCCGAAGATTGCCTCCATGCTGAAATATACTCAAGAGCTTCTGCGAGATAAAAATCTTCCAGTGTATCGTAGAAAACCACTTTAAAACCATCCCTGGATAACGCAATCATATCTTGTTGCGTAAGCTTGGCAGCATCACTTAGAATTTCATCATCTAATGTTGTAAAATCCCACCATTGGGGAGCGAGCATACTTTTTTTTCTTTCCATTTTTTAAGTTTAATATTTTTTTAAAATGTTATTTAAATATGTGGAATACCCTTATGGCAATTCCTTAAAAAAAATACCCTACGGGTAATTCAAAGGGTAATTACTTTTCAAAAACTTTATTACCCAGTATCTTTTTTAGGATATTATCCTGACTATATCCGTGACCCAAATGTTGCCTGAACCCTTCGGCATAGGTTGTGTTGATTTCTTTTCCCCTTATAGCGGAGAATCTTTTCATGGCAAGAATATACTCATCAATTTTATGATGCATTAGCAACCAGTTACGCTGGCTTTCATGACAGGCAAGCATTTTCTCCTTTATATCCATCTCATCTGAAATATCAACATAAATTTCAGGTTTTAGTGGTTTCCCCAGAATATCTTTACCTTCCATTGCATCAGAGTAATAAAGATAAGGTACAGGCTCGAAAGCTTCTTCTCTGACTTCCATATTTTTTATTCCACATGCAAAACATGCAGTTTGCACGATCTTACCGGTCATTTCATGGTCTACCATATAATCCTGCTGACTTGCAGTAAATACAACGGAGGGTTTTACCATTCGAAGCAATTCGGTTACAGCATTGATAGTTTGGCGGTCATAAAGAATATATGCATCCTCAAATTCGAGACAATGATAGGTGCCTCCCAGTAATTCGGCTGATCTTGTTGCTTCTGCTTTTCTAATAGTGCTTATTTCTTCTCTTGAAAGACTTGCAGTACCTTTATCCCCGGGAGCCATTGTAGCAACGTGAATTTCCCATCCTTGTTTTTTCAACAATGACAATGTTCCCGCGCACATCATTTCAGCATCATCAGGATGTGCAAATATTGCTAAAACTGTTTTATCCATTTTATTTTACTTGTAGATTAATTACTTTACCGGTTTTTGCCGATTTATAGCAGGCAGCTATGATCTTTTGATTTTTCAGTCCTACTTTGTAATCATTTTTCGGTTTCCTGTTTTCAATAATAGCATTGCTGAACTCCTCTATTTCGGCAAGATAAGTATTTATTGGCGGAGGATCAATCACTATTCCTTCTGTTTGGCTTCTTGCCTGTCCCGCATCATAGCCAGGATTTTCATCTTCCAGGTAAGCAGTCATTTCTCCTGAATCACCTTGTCCGATAGTGCCTTTAGCAAGAATGCTGCCTTTTGATCCATATAGTTCCAAAATATTTTTACTGCTATTGTCGGGAATACAAAAATATGCATCGACAGTTGCCAGTGCACCGTTTTCAAAAAACAGAGATACAATTGCACTGTCCTCTGATTTATATGAATGGACATTATTATTGATAAAACAGCCCACTTTGATTATTTTGCCAAAGAACATTTCCAGCAGGTCAATGCAGTGACTGCCCATATCCATGAGTGATCCCCCGCCACCGGTTTTGGGATTCTGTCTCCATGCTCCTTCAATAGGAGGATACCAGCATGAAAGTTGTGCTCTCCCGAATACCGGATTACCTAATTTGCCTTCCTTCAGCAACTTAAGTGCAGCCTGATGCTGTGCCAAAAATCTCATCATTAGTCCTGTACCCAGAGTCACCTCTTCTTTCTGACATACTTTTATCATTTTCTCTGCTTCTTTTACTGTCAGACCAAGAGGCTTCTCACACAAAACATGTTTTTTTGCTTTTGCACATGAGATAACATGATCAATATGAAGGTTTGCTGGAGAAGCTACATAAACTGCGTCAATACCACTGTCGAGTAATGTTTCAATGCTTTCTGAAGATGAGACACCAAACTCTTCTGCCACAGATTTATTAACTTCTGGCAGAATGTCATAAACAGATACAAGTGTGGCGTTTTCTGCCTTCATCAAACCTTCAGGGATAGTCCTTCTCCTGGCAATGCCACCTGCTCCTATAACTCCCCATTTAATTTTTTTCCCCATAATATATGTTTTTGTTTATTGCTATGAATATGCTAATATTACTTTTCTCAAGGCCTTGCCTATTTGTTTGCAATTTTCTTCAGTAAATGTCGGGAATGCAAAACAAGTAAAGGTATGTGATTCGTGCCATACAGCATTAGGAACATCTACTTTAGTATAATCAACACTTTTCGCACTGGCATACTCTTTTGAAGTAAATGGGAATCCGCTGTCACCAAATGATATGTGTTTCTGAAAAGCATTTTCAGTATGACACTGAGGCCAAAATACTTTCCATACAACAGCGCCTTCAGCAACAGCAGCATCAGCAAATTCACTGATATTACATTTCATGTTATCTATATCAAGAGAAAAGGCCATAACATACCATCCATTTCGGCGGTCTTCAGTATCAACAGGTTTATAAATAACCTGAGGAAGATCATTGATCTGGTCGATAATAATTTTTGCATTACGTCTTCTGTTAGGCATATTCCATGTATCTATTCTTTCAAGTTCAGCCAATCCTATTGCTGACTGCATTTCAGTCATCCTGTAGTTCCAGCCGACCATATTATGAATATATGGTAGTTTTTGTTCCAGTTCAAGTAGACTAAGTCGCTGTTTTACGTCATACCCATGATCTCTGAAGCTGCGTGCGAGCCATGCGTATTCTTCATTATCTGTTGTGACCATTCCTCCCTCGCCACCGGTTGTGAAAGTTTTATTCTGACAAAAACTGCATCCGGCAATATCTCCCAAAGTACCGGTCTTTTTCCCTTTGAATGATCCTCCGTAAGCTTCGGCATTGTCTTCTATTACATACAAGCCGTGTTTTTCAGCAAATGCATTGATCTTATCCATATCGCAGACATTGCCATATAGATGTACTGCCATTATTGCCTTTGTTTTTTCATTTACCAGTTTTTCTGCTGATTCTACACTAATGCAGTGGTCCTCGATATTAACATCGGCAAAGCGCGGAACTGCCCCTGCCTGAACTATTGAAAAACTCGAAGCGATAAAAGTATAACTCGGCACAATAACTTCATCTCCCGGACCGATGCCAAGAGAGGTTAATGCAACATGTAGAGCAGCCGTGCCGTTTGAAACGCTTATGGCATATTTACTTCCCTGCCATTTGGCAAATTTTTCTTCAAATTCCCTGCCCTTAGAACCGGTCCAATAGTTTACCTTTCCTGAACGCAAGACATCTTCAACTGCTTTGATTGCTTTTTCGCTAAGATTTGGCCATCCGGTAAGTTTACTTGTTACGGTTGTCGGACCTCCGTGGATTGCTAATTTTTCTGACATATAAGATTATATTTTTATTTTGTGTTTATAATTTTTTCATTGATCTTTCAATCTGGTCTACTGCTTTTTTGTGCCTTTCAAGGCATGAAGCTAACGTCGGCCTCCACGGGGCTGTCATGAACCCGAAAAGTCTGGAGGGATCAATCACTTTCTTACAATATTCCACAGTACCTTCCATGTTTTCGTCATTTGAATGATTGCTGCCTGTCGGGACCTGGTCATAACCTGCAGCTTCAAGATCGTTATACAGTTTAATACGCAACCGGATGCTCTCCTCAAGTTTGTCCATGTCAAACCCCGATCCATAATACCAATTACTTTGAAGAACCGATTTTGGCATTTTCCTGAAGAACAGATCAGGGTGATGCCAGGCGTAGTCCGACCAAACCCAGGCACGTACGCCTTTCTTTTCACATTCTCCGATATAGAAATACAAGTCACCCCACCACAGATCGTTTTGCCGTACGACTGCATAATTCTGTCTTCTTTGATGTTGTGCTGTTTCTTCGTCCATTCCAAGATGAAAGAAGCGTGGATTATCGAATAGTTCTATTACTTCACTGATCAGATCGCTGCATACAGAGTAATATTTATCAGTTGATAACATTCGTGCATATTCTCCCAGCCATATATCGTGTGTTGCAGCAAAGTTGAGTTTTGGTATAGGTTCGAGACCCAGTTTTCTAATCTTTGCCAGTTCTGACCTTAATTTATCCGGGGGCCATGCATTGTTGACAGCGATTTCGGGATGACTTTCATACTGGACAGCATCACCCATGTCAATCACTACCATATTCATTCCGGATTCGGCCATATATTTTAATAATGCGTCCCATGTAGCCTGATCGAATGTCAGGTCGGGCCTGTATCCATGTGCCCACTCTCTATCTTCCTGGCAGGTATTGCGAATATAATTTGGATCCCTGTATTTCAGAGGAACACTATCTTCCCACATATTATAGCTAAGATGTAAAAGGTTAGCCCATATCATTTCTTTAGAGTTATTTTGCTGTGAGAAAAGAAATGAGGGAATACTGCTTGCAATACCTGCAGCAGTAATTTGTCTGATAAAGTTTCTTCTATTTGTCATTAGTCTTAAAATTTAAATATGAGTATTTTTCATTTTCATTTAAGAGTCTGATCTAAAAAGACGCTTTGCTCTTTTTAAACAAATTTATAAAATTTATTAAATTGATATTTAGTTAGTTTTGAAAAGACATAAAGATTTTATAAATAAATATTTTAGTTTTTATACTGAATTCATTTTATATTGTCAAACATATCAAGTAATGTATTAACTATTTTAACGGAAGCCTGTTTTTCTACCATATTAGTACCTAACCATGTTTCATAACCTCCCAGCTCATGCTGTTCGGGAGTTGGCAGGTATCCCCAATAACCGTTAGCGAGCTCTATAGTGAATGTTTTCTTGAACGGACTCTTATCCTTAATCTCCAGACCTGTTTCAGCAAAAGTTTCAAAAGGAATAGCAGCTATGCCCAGATTGCCAATTTTAAAAGTTTGCAGAATAATTTCAATTTGATCCGGCCAATCTTTTAAATATAGTGTTCTTTCAGCATATACTTTTTCATGGCTGTGTGCAGGTTTCACAGAGTCAGGTCTTACAAGAATATTATTTGCCCGTTCGATCATTTCTTTATCGGGTTTGCGTATGCGAAGATTAATTTTTTTTATGGCAGCTTTTAAAGGCACCCAGTCATGATGATCAATTTTATTATGAACACGAAAAACCTCCCGTGCTACATCTTCAGCAACGCGTCTCATTTTTGAATATGGAGGATTCCTTTCTGCCTTTTTCATGAAGTTAATATTATTCACATCACCTGAAGTGCCATTGCTCATGATACCTACAAAAGGTGGATCTTGATTTTCGGCATTCAGTAATTCTCCAATTCGTTCAGCAAATACGGCAAAGTAGTCTGCCGATATATGTCCCCTTGGAACGCCGCCTACATAATGAAGCGAATAGTTGGCAAGCAGGGCTATTGGTTTTCCCTTAGTTGACAGAATTGATATAAATGATACTTCGGGATCGGGTTTCCCTGCAGGCTCCAACAGGTTGGAATTGCCCCGTCCGGGATTCATTACCACTTTATCTTCTCCGCCGAAAGGATTTGGCATTGGTGTGGCTGGTTTCATTTTCCATCGCCGCACAAAGACGTGCTCGGGCACGCTGCCGGCTCCCCATCCGATGCAGGCCGGTTCCATATTGTTCAGGGCGATTCTTACTACATCCCCAATGCGCCTTATTACGAATTTTTGATAATCGTCAAATGGTTCTTCCTGGTTCCATTTTCTGCGTTTATCACCCTTCCCCATTGCACTTGTGGCAGAGTGAGTATGAATCGCTGATATAAGCACATTGTCAGAGGGTATGCCGGTTTCTTCATTAATAATACGTTTTGCTTCTGCAGTCAACTTTTGCCTTAACCCCAGAAGATCGACAACAACGAAAACCAGCTTTGTGGTTCCGTCATCCAGCACAAGACAGCGGGCATGTAATTCATCGTGTATTTGTGTTGCCTCAGGTGTACCCCAACCTCCTATTATGCCACCGCCAAGGTCGGGGGTAATATTGTTCATGGCAGCACCTGCCATAAATATTTTTTCCCCTTGAGTAGCTTTTTCTCCTGATAAAACGGGTTTTGCCCAAATGTTCTGTATGTTGTTAGACATCAGAAAAATAAAGACAAAATAAAAAATCCATGGTAAAGTACTTTTAATTTTCATTTTTTCAAGGTTCATTATTTTTTCTGAATATATTGCTTTCTGATTAATTATCAAATATTTATCGTTTGTCTTTTAATTTGGCAAACTACGTTATACTTATCTTTACATTTGTATTACCTCCTCCTTTCGACATTTCAATATCTACAGGATCATTAGTTTTATAAGAGCCGCAGGTAAAATCAGGAATTTTGACCGGTGAGGATGAGTTTGACACAGACCATTTACTTAACGGGACTATAGAACTCCATGCGGCTGCATCATAGACATCCATATCAAGGGGAAGGCCATTTTTTAGGCAGTCTATCAGGCGCCATTCCATCAAAAAGTCCATTCCTCCGTGTCCGCCAACTTTCTTTGCCATTTCACCAACCAGCTTAACAAGTTTAGGTGTATATTTTTCAACAAGTGTATTGGTTTCCTCTTCGCTAAGCCATTGATGGCCCGTAGCTATTTTTGATGGGAAGGGGTATTTTTTTGTGATTGCTTCGGTGCCAACAACTTGCTGAATACGAGTATAAGGGCGGGGATTGCTTATGTTATATTGTAACATTATTGTTTTCCCTTTTTTTGTCCTTAATGTTGAGGTATTCATGTTCCCCAATTTCCATTTTCCGATATATTTTTTATAATAATCGTCCTCTTTGGCAGTCTCAGCAATCTTCGCTCCCATCGTAAAATCTTCTGATGACATGGAAGTCATGTAATCAAGCCTGTCTCCGCGATTAATATTTAATACTTGGCATGCAGGGCCTAATCCGTGAGAGGGATAGATATTTCCATTCCTGTTAATAAAATCCTCTATACGCCATTTTTTGTCTTTACTCAGATTTATCGCTCTTTGATCGTGGATATATCCTGCATCGACATGAACTACTTCTCCGAAAAAACCTTGTCTTGCCATATTAAGGGTTAACAATTCCCAGAAATCGTATGTGCAGTTTTCGAGCATCGAACAATGCTTCTTTGTCTTTTCAGATGTTTTAACAAGATCCCATGCCTCTTCAATTGTACGTGCCGCCGGAATTTCAGTAACGGCATGCTTGCCGGATTCCATTGAAAAGATGCACATTCGGGGATGGAGATACCTTGGCGTGGCAATATAAATTAAGTCAAGGTCATCACGTTGGCACATCTCTTTCCATATTTCTTCATTGCCCGAATAAGATTCTGCAGGAGGCATTCCCATTTCGGTCAGAGCATGCTGCCCTTGGATTACTTTATCTTTCTGGATATCACAAAGTGCTTTTATCTCAACACCCTCAATAAGCCGCATTCTTTTAATCGAACCTAATCCTCTTCCTCCGATGCCAATATAACCTATACGGATAATATCAAGCGGATCCGGAGCATATCCACTCATATTGAATTTTTGTTGATAATCATTTTTTGCCAGCTCGGTTACCGGAGAAGATTTTGTGCCCGAATCAGAACTGCACGAAGCCATTCTCCCCGCTATTATTCCAGTTCCTGCAGCACCTGCGGATTTTATGAAATTTCTTCTATTTGTCCTCATTTGATTAGATTTTTAACAACTTAATAGTTTTTATATATTTTTTAAATTATGATATCTGTTATAGTTAAATATCATATCGAGTTTATTTTATTTCAGGTTTAACATTTCCGTATGACCAGGGGTAGCCCAGGTATGGTTGAGCTTTCTGAAATTCTGGTACTACTCCTGGTTTCATTTTTTTGGCCAGTTTTAGTCCTGCTTCAACCATTTTATTGCCGGCAGATATCTCCAGGTTACTATATGATGTCAGACGTGTTTCATAACCACCGCCATGGGGACCGAAAGCCTCTTCTGTGGGTACATATCCGACACACCCATTTGCCAGTTCAACGGGGAAGGTAAATTCATACGGACTTTTCTTCTTGATTTCAAGTCCGAATTCACAGAAAAATTCAGCAGGATTTGTTATAAGAATTACAGGGCCAATCTGTATGGCCTGTACTTCAACTTCAGCGACAGGTTCTTTTGCCAGCAAAGCATCGAGTAAAACTATTTCTTTAGCAAATATCCACTCAGTGCTATCGACTTCTTCCGGTGATTTTTTTACAAGTTCATAACATTTTTTTACACGTTCCGGATCAGGTTTACGTCGTGGTATATTCATTATCCGGTTTTTAGCATCTATAGGTTGCATAATGCCACGGGGCATG
>CAZTAL010000116.1:0-6847 GCA_964611525.1 uncultured Prolixibacteraceae bacterium | reverse complement strand
TATCCTTATTGCCCCTTTGATTGTGCCCCCCTGCATCAAATATCATGGCTCCCTGGAAATTTCTGGACTTCATAGCTTCAAGATCCTTTGTTATTGCAGCTTTATTGACATTTCCGTTAAGCCACCACCACCAACAGTTTAATCCATATTCCCGCTCAGGTTTTTCAAATTGCTCTTTCAGGTCGTTACAGGTAATACCGGCAGTGTATTTTTGATCGTTTCGACTGCTGCAGCTTAATAGTAATAAGCTAATAACCAGCAGTGTTAAGTAGTTGAAGAAATGATTTTTCATCTCATTATAATTGTTTATTTTAAAGGTATGAGATGGAACTCGTCATTTATAATGTTTCTCCTGTGTGAACGATAGTACATGACTCGTTTCATCCGTTTAAAATTTTGTAATTATTTGAAAAAAAATTAATTAAAAATTTAAGAACATATGGAAGCCGACCTGATTATGTCATGCAGACGAAGGGGGGTACCTCTTAAATACTCCCTTACATTTTTTTTAGCTGACAAAAGTAATTAAAAGCCACCACTGGAGAAAAAAATCATTGCAGTCTTTAACAAACTTTCACTACCTTGATGTTCAGAATTTTTCCCAGTCTTTCAAGTTTATTGGCAATATGTCCCACTCCGATAGCGCAGTGGTGGGAAGGTCCCTGCCTCGACCACCGGTCGATAAATTCTTTTGCGCTAATCGAAAAGCGGTAACGGCTGTTGGTATTACCAATTTGGAGGACAGGTCCTTCGACAGACTCCCCCTCAGCTGTCAACATAAAGACTTCATCCTTACCTTCAACGATTGATAGCAAGGTAACAGGACCGTTTTTTACATTCATCTGAATGGACAATCCTTTTCCCGGTTTTCCGTGATAAACAGGCAAAGGTACAAGTTTTACCTTTTCCTGGGCAATAACATAATGGGCAGGGCCGTCATGTCCCAGGTAAACAACATCATCATTAAAGTCCACCATATAAAATTCAGAAAATGAGCCACCGGCGCCAAATTCGGCCATTATTTTCATTGCCTGGGCATTTTTCACTTCACACTCACCCGCTATAGGAATATTTTTGCCGGTCAGCAGAGTGTTTCCTGCAATCACTGAAGTAACAATATTTTCGTATTCATTACCCGATTCTCCTTCATAATAATAAGCCATTGATCCGAGATCGTGATTCTTAACTAGTTTGTCCAGTGCAACGGATGTCCTTGCAGCCCTTTCAATTTCCGAAGTTTCACATTCCGGCGACACATCGAATGCTTCATTAAATTCACTGATCTTTTCATGGATTTCAGTTTCAGTAGTTTCGTCGCGATATTTTTTTAATTCGCACATTTCGAGCAGTTCCATGTGTGTTCCGAAAATAGCAGACTGTTTAGTAATATCGGTATATACATCCAGCATGCCATTATAATAACGCCCCAATATTCCGAGGCGATTATCTTTCATTGACCTGGAAACTTTAGCCGCTTCTGTCCATGCCTTAATTTCTTCCCATGCTATGTCATCCTCCAGATAGCCGGTTACAAAATCATATTGAATATCAGACCGGTTGAACACCGATGCTATTTCGGGAACCGGACATGCCTGGCAATGTTCCAGCCAGACCCCCGTCATTTTACCACGGTCGCCTAAATCATTAAAAGCTTTATAATCCAGTTGCGGTACCGGCTGTAGATTCAGCATCACCACAGGCGCTTTTACCTTTTGAGCCACCGGCAGAACTGTTGATGAAAGAGCATATGTTGAAATATACAGAAATATGATTTCCACATCCTGAGATTTAAGAAAATCCGCAGCCTGCCGTGCCTTTACAGGATTGTCTACCATTCCCGCATCAGCAACTTCAACACCAAAACCAGAGATTTTATTTTTGATTTGTTCCTGGTACGCTGTTAATTTGTCTAACAGTCCATCAAACTGTGGCCAGTAAGTATCAAGGCCAATTCCATAAAGTCCGACTTTAATTTTTGAATCCATTATTATATAATTTAATAATTATTATTTTCATCATTCCATCTCCACTAATCCGAACGGTTCAAACAATCCGTAATCCATGAGAAAATATTCGTCAGCAGAAGGTATCTTTTCCGGAGCGTTATTCCATGTATGAGGTCCGAATATCCAGTTATCGTTATCACTATAAAAATGGCCGAAGGTGTTTTTCAGACTGCCAGTAATTTCTATATCAATTTTATTTTTCCCGTCTTTAAGTAAAGATGTAACATCCAGTTCATAAGGAGGCCATGCAATAAGACCTGCTTCTTCACCGTTCACCCGAACTTCAGCAACAGAACCATTCCACTCTCCCAATCTGACTTTATAATGCATATCTCCTGTTTTCTTAACCTCAAATTTTTCAGAATAAGACACTTCTTGTGAATAGAATGGCAGTCCTGCTTCTTTCCATGAGCCTAATCCGTTAAATTCGCCTCCTGTAATTTCAAATCCCTTTATTGCCGGTTTGACAAGAAAATCACCCAATAAATAAACAGGCATTACTTCAGCAAGAATATGCATTCTGGGCGCTTTTAAAGTAAGGGTATTGTTGCCTTGTTTTAAATATTTGCCTATACTGAAAACAGAAAAATCTTTATCGATCCAATATTCCCCGGGGATTTTCGAAACAATATTCCCGTTAATGCTTACTTTCCACAGTTCAGACCTTTCAACAACAGCACGAATAGTTTGTTTTGCCTTGTCATTAAGGTTTTCATTGATCCGAAAATGATATGCGGCTTCAAATCCCGGCTTATCTTCAAACAGTGAATCCAGTGCCAGATAATTTTTTTTGTACTGGATTTTATGTTGCCACGGATTACCCATTTCAATTCCACTTTCTTTATAAAGACCTATCAGCGCATCCATGAAATAGATATCTTTTTTATCAGATTTGGAAGTTTTCAGGTCAAGATAATTTATCACAAAAATGTTATCCGACTTCCGTTCGACCTGGATATTTCCATCCCCTTCAATAATTTCATTTTTCTCATGGAAAGCAGTTTCCTGCAAGCCTTCCGGTTTTTTATCAACTGCGGCAAAAAGAGCGCTTCCGTTGGGATCCAGATTAATATTAAAATTCAATTTACCTTTCTTTTTTGTTACAGGCCAGATGAATTCTTCTCCTGATGTCAAGTCCATTTTTATAAGAAATTTTCCTTCTATTGAGACTTCAGCAACTGCTTTTTCTGTCTCATGGGAATTTACCATGAAAAGAAGTTGTCCGTCATTTAGTATCCTTCTCTGATGGTATAACATCCCGTTTTGAGAGATATCATTTATTTCAAAGTTGTTATTTTTAAGCATATCAAGAGCCTTTGGATCTTGAATATCTGAAACAAAAATCCATTGTTTGGGAAATTTTTCAGCCAGTTCAGTTACAGCGGAAGATTCGACTCCGTCAATCAACGATACATTCTTATTAAAAGATAAAATTTTTCCGCCGTTTTCAACATATTTTGAAATAAGCTCAAATGTAGAATTATCCATATTTTCCATTGAGGCGGGAATTACTATTAATGAATAATTACGTTTTCCGACCGACAATTTATTTTCTTTTGCACTGCCGAGTGTTTTTATTACATTCTCAGATCCAAGATCATATTCGATATGTTGCTGTTCCAGTTGATAAACAAATTTTTTAAAACCATTGCGTATCTCCTCTATCTTCGGATTTCTATTTTTTCTTGAAAAGTACATCCATGCAGTGGTATTTGGTTGCAGAACCAAGGTTTTATTTATCTGTTCTCCGAATGATGTGGCTATACTTATACGGCCGATATAATCGCCCATCAGTATATAATGCTCCCACCATGGTTCATGATATGAAAATGAAGGCGGATAATCGAATTTACGGACACCGTTCAATGAGTAATATGACAGGTGCTGATTAACAAAATTAACTCCCAGAACTCCCTGCCAGTCGGCCAGCCGTTTTTGGGTTTCAAAATCCATTTCCCAGCCGCCACCCCCATAAGTCTCGCTGAGAGTACGCGATCTTCCTGCCTGGTTAGCTGCGCTCCGCAATTCACGCACTGCACGGTCATTACCGAATTGTCTGCCTAGTCCGCTACCGACAAGTTGGTTGCCAAGCATATCCACTCCCGGTTGTTGATGCCAGATATAAAACGCCGCCTCATCAAATCCGTGTGTCGGTTCAGGCCAGCCATGTTCCCAATAGTGCCCCGTCCATTTTAAACCATTTTCTTCGCAGTATTTATTCCAGGGCTTAGCCCAGTGATCTACGAAAAGCTCAAGAATAAGTTCGTAATAATCGTGACGGATTTTCTGCCAGTTGCCAGTCTCCTCCACTAATGAAGGAAGTTCTGGTCTCAGGTCATAACCCCAGCGTTGCTCGAAATCATTCCATAAGCCCGGAGTCCACCGCATTACAGAACCTCTCGCTATGGCAGCTTCAAGATTAGGTTCGTCAGTGAAAACCCCGGGCAGTGTTTTTCCAAAGTCCTCCATATTTCTTTCATATCCTTCGGTCATGGTCACCTCAATGAATTTGTCCGTTACACCTGGGTATAAAAGATCCACATATGTAAATCCCCCATACCATGGAGAACTAGAAGGATATGTCTTTCTGAAAATGTAGTAAGTCCCTTTTTTACCCGTCTCCCCTTCTGTTGAATCAGTGATATCCTCAAAACCATCATCACTTTTTTTCAGGACCACTTCCAACGTATCAGAAGAAGAAATATTCAACTGGTCCTGTATTTCCAGTTGCAGTCCTGTGCCATGCTTGTAAGAATCCGGCATTTCAGCGGGAACATGACCGCCTGCAAATCCTGAAGGATAAGAATTTTCATCATAGATCCACACCTTCATATCCAGCTCTTTACCCTTTTGAACAGTATAATCAAACAGGTCAAACCACTTGTCCGACAGATACTCAGTGAGGAGTCCGGGACGCGGATGTACAAATACTCCGCCGATGCCCGCCTTTTTAAATTCTTTCATGTGAAAGTCAATGCCCTCTTTTGTGATTTGCTCATTCCAGTCCCATAATGGAGCGCTGCGGAATTCGGAGGGAGGATCAGCAAACAAACTTCTCAATTCTTCTATGGAATTATTATTATACCTGACAGTCTCCCGGCTGCAGCCGAAAGCAATTAATAAAAACAAGGATATTAAAATTTTTGGCGTTGAGTAGTACTTTTTCATAGGTGACTTATTGTATGATTTGACAATTATATTGCTATATTTATCTTCAAAATAACACTAATTATCAATGAATTTAAATACATATTCTGACAAAAAAATACCACAATTTGACAATTACACAAAACCAGCCTTCAAAAAGTACCTTCCCATCTCAGAGGCAGATGAGAAATGGGGTTTTATAATCCATGATATCGGTCATACTGTAATACCGGAAAACTCTGATTATCCTTCCAGTGGACATCCCGGTACCCATATGTTTTCATGGGAAACCGGACGCATACTGGATGAATACCATTTTGTACTTATAACAGACGGTAAAGGGGTATTTGAAAGCAAATCTGCCGGATCAACGGATATAGGTGCAGGTGACGGATTTATGATTTTCCCGGCTGAATGGCACCGCTATAAACCTTTGACAGAGACGGGCTGGACTGAAAACTGGGTGGGTTTTTCAGGACAAATTGCAGATATTGTTATGAAGGATATATTTTTCAGGAAAGAGGAGCCAATAATTCAGAAATGTGCAAACATGATGGTAATGAATCTTTTCAAGTCACTGTTTCAGCTTGTCTCGGAAGAGCAGTACGGCTTTCAGCGAATAGCTTCAGGAGTCTGTCTTCAGCTTCTTGCCGAGCTGTGCAATATCCGCAAGGGATCAGAGACTTCAAAGCAGGTTACATCACTTATTTCCACGGCAAAATATCTCATGCACAAAAAGATTGATGAGGATATAGATTTCCATGCTTTTTCTGAAAATCACGGTATCAGTTACTCCAAATTCAGGAGTGATTTCAAGAGACAGACAGGACTTGCTCCCCTGCAATATTTTCTTCTGATGAAGATTGAGAAGGCAAAATATCTCTTAAACAATACCAATCTCAGCGCCAAACAAATAGCCTACAGCCTGGGATTCAAATCAGACCACTATTTTAACCGGATCTTCAAACAGAAAAACGGCATCACTCCGGGTCAGTTTAGGGTTAGAAGACGGGAGTAGAGGTGGATTGTCAGTTGTAAAATTAGAATAGTAAACTTAAAATTACTAATTTTGCCAGTCAATTTTATAAAGTAACTAAGTGAAATACAAAAAATTATATTTCAGTGGACATGCAACCTTACAAATGTTTAAACGCAGAATTGAGGTAGAAGATATTGAAAACGGGTAAACGAATTAGGGAATATCCGGAAGATAAACCATATGCAAGTTTTTTGATATTTGGTTTTATTAATAACAGACCTATTCACATTGTAGCATCATTGGATGATCATAAAAATTGCTATATTATAACAGCATATGAGCCTGATATCAAATTATGGGACGAAAATTTTACAACAAAGAAATAAATACTATGGAATGTGTAATTTGTAAAAACGGAACCACAAAAAAGGGCAAGATAACAGTAACCCTGGAACGTGATAATTCAATAATTGCCATTAAAGGAGTACCTGCGCAAATTTGTCAAAACTGTGGAGAGTATTATCTTGATCCTGAAACGACAAAAGAAGTACTAAAAAGAGCAGAACAGGCAGCCGAAAAAGGAGTTGAGATTGAAGTGATAAAAATGAACAAGGTAGCATGATATCTCCCCCTTTTCAATATAATGCTGACAAATATTAAAATATTTCTCATTTCCCTTAAAATAAATACTCTATCCACACCTAAGTATAATATT
>CAZTAL010000115.1:0-30199 GCA_964611525.1 uncultured Prolixibacteraceae bacterium | reverse complement strand
ACAGGGAGAGATCGTCGGACTGCTAGGGCCTAACGGAGCAGGTAAGACGACTTCGTTCTATATGATAGTAGGGCTTATTCAGCCTTATAAGGGAAAAATCTTTATGGATAATGAAGATATTACCAATTTGCCGGTATATAAAAGGGCGAAAAAAGGAATAGGTTATCTTGCACAGGAAGCATCTGTATTCAGAAAGCTTAGTATCGAAGATAACCTTAAGGCAGTGCTGGAAATGACAGATTATTCAACGCAATATCAGAAGCAGAAAGTGGAATCGCTTTTGAATGAGTTTGGTCTTCAGCATATAAGAAAAAGTAAAGGTATTCAGCTTTCAGGAGGTGAGCGTCGCCGGACAGAAATTGCTCGTGCACTGGCCATTGACCCTAAATTTATATTGCTTGATGAACCCTTTGCAGGTGTCGATCCCATTGCCGTAGAAGACATTCAACAAATAGTTGTGAAATTGAAGGAAAAAAATATTGGAGTGCTGATAACAGACCATAATGTACATGAGACTTTATCTATAACTGACCGTTCTTATCTGCTTTTTGAAGGTTCCATAATGAAGGCAGGAAGTGCTGAAGAATTGGCTAACGACGAAGATGTAAGACGTGTTTACCTAGGGCAGAATTTTGAGCTTCGTTAGGTTTATTTTTTTTATTAATATACTTTATTAAGGATTTCATCTTTTTTGATAAGATGAAATCCTTAGTCTTTTGTTAAAACCAGAATTAATAGCACTGAAAATTTATAAATAAAATTTGGCAGCTAATAAAAATGAAGTATTTTTGCAGTCCTGTTTTCCGGGAAATATATTATGGCCCGTTCGTCTAGGGGTTAGGACGCCAGGTTTTCATCCTGGTAGCAGGGGTTCGAATCCCCTACGGGCTACAAAAATTTGTTGAATTAATTATAATATTATGGCAAATAACAGGTCAGCTTTAAAAAGAATACGGCAAAACGAAAAAAGACGTTTGCACAATAAATATTATGCTAAAATGACCAGAAGTGCTATCAAGAAGTTGCGCAATGAACCTGATAAAGAAGCAGCTACGAAAAAATTGCCCGAGATCATTTCAATGATTGATAGATTAGCAAAAAGGCGTATTATTCATAAGAATAAGGCCTCTAATCTTAAATCTAAACTTACATTGCAGGTCAATAAATTGTAAAATTCACATTTCATGATATAGCTGAGAGGCTGTCGGGAAAGTAAATTTTTTTGGCAGCCTCTTTTTTTTGCCACGAAAAATATTTAATTTTAGGCAGACTCCAAATATCATGAATAAATACAAGAAATTAAAGATCAAGGATTGGGCTTTAGAAGATCGTCCCCGCGAAAAATTATTATCTAAAGGATCCAGATATTTATCTGATGCCGAACTCGTTGCCATACTGATTGGATCAGGAAATCTTGATGAAACTGCTGTAGAATTAAGCCGGAGAATATTGACCACGGTTGATAACAATCTTAATGAACTGGGAAAGAAAGGCATAGATTACCTGAAATCTTTTAATGGAATAGGTGAAGCCAAGGCTGTAACTATAGTGGCTGCATTGGAATTGGGCAAACGCCGTAAGGAGGCTGATGTATTCGTTAAAAAGAAAATTTCCTGCAGCCGTGATGCTGCAGAGTTTCTGACACCATTACTGGGAGATCTCGATCATGAAGAGTTTTGGGTTATTTTGCTCGACCGTGGCAATAAAATAATTGATCACATAATAATCAGCCAGGGAGGAATTTCCGGAACTTTTATCGATGTTCGTATTATATTAAAGACAGCATTGTCGCGACTGGCAAGTTCTATTATTCTTTGTCATAATCACCCTTCAGGAACCATGGAGGCCTCCGAAGCTGACTTGAAGATTACAAGGAAAATGAAGCATGCTGCTGAATTAATGGATATATCGGTATTGGATCATATTATTATCGGACAAAAGAATTATCTTAGTATGGCCGATGAAGGAATTTTATAATCAAATGCCAGTATTGCCATGATATTAATTTATACTGATGAATTGAATCCGCGTATAGAGTACATCTGCCAGTTGCTTTTTACGCAAATTCTTCAGTCGGAAATATCATTCACAACTAATTCAGATGATTTGTTGAATCCGGACATGCCCGTTTTGAATTATTCCCGAAAAAAATTTGGAAATGAGTTTTATATTAAACCTCACCGGTTAATGTATTCCGGCAATATCAGCAAACCGGTTATCCGGCCTGTGGCATATAACGGAGAAAAATATTTTTTTGAAAGTTCCGAAGAATCTGATTTGCCTTTTGATCCGCTAGCTGCTTCTTTTTTTCTTGTTACCCGTTATGAAGAATACCTGGAAGAAAAACGGGACAAGTATAACCGTTTCCCCGCTAAAGCAAGTATATTATATGAATATGGATTGCTTAAAAAACCCGTAGTTAATATATGGGCGGGACTTTTGGCTGAAAAATTAAAAGAGAGGTATCCATGGTTTGTTTTTTCATCAGACAAATTTGATTTTTTGTCTACTATAGACATTGACAACGCATGGGCTTATGCCCATAAGAAACTGTGGCGCATAACCGGAGCAATTGTCAGAGCGGCTGTCAGAGGTCATTTTAAAGAAATAAAAAACAGGATTCTTGTATTATGGAATAAGATTGAGGATCCTTTCTACAGTTATCCTTTTCTTGATAAGGTCTTTAAGGGTAATGAAAGCAAGGTAATTTTCTTTTTTTTAGTCGGGGACTATAAACGTAATGATAAAAATGTAAGCTATAAAAACAAATATTACAGAAAATTAATATATGATACCGCTTATAAGTATTCTGCCGGAGTTCATTTTTCATTTTCATCAGGAAAATTAAACAAAAAAGATAAATTCAGAGCCGAGGTCAGGCGTATGGAAGATATTACGGGGAGTAAAATAAATAAGAGCAGGCAGCACTTCCTGCTTCTTGAGATTCCTGATACCTACCGGATGCTTTCAGAAGCGGGAATAAATGAAGACTATACTATGGGATTTGCTTCCCAAACAGGTTTCAGGGCGGGTATCTGCACGCCATATTATTTTTATGATTTGAAAAATGAAGCTCCTACCAATCTTAAAATAGTACCTTTTATGGTGATGGATACTACTTTACAGAATTATTTGGGATTTTCTGCAAGTGAAGCGCGGGAAGAGATTGAAAAGCTTATGCAGGAGGTTAAAAAGGTGGGTGGATTATTTGTAAGTATCTGGCATAATGAAACACTTGATGAAAAAGGTATCCGTAAGGGATATCGTGAAGTTTTTGAAAAAATGAATGAAACAGGATTTCGTTGGGCTGATGATTGATCATTACAAAATGAAATATTTGAATCATAGCGAAATTGATTACATCAAATGGGATCAATGTATTCAGGGTGCATCCAACAGCCGTGTCTATGCTATGAGTTGGTATCTCAACCGTGTAACGGAAACTTGGGATGCTCTGATTTGGGGTGATTATGAGTTTGTTATGCCCCTTACTATTGGCAAAAAATATGGCATCAGATATTTGTATCAGCCTGTATTTTCTCAGCAACTGGGTATCTTCCCCAAACCCACAGAAGAAATTGCTTTTAAGTTTTTTTCAGAGATAAGAAAAAAATTCAAATACGTGGATATCCAGCTCAATTCTTTGAATCCTCCTCCTGATATTCCGCAAGTCAGTAATTTGTCGCCACGATGTAATTTTCTTTTGCCTTTAAAAGAAGATTACCGGTTCATCCGTGACAACTACTCAAAAAATACAAAGAGAAATTTAGTCAGGGCTGAAAGTAAGAAGTTAAATTTTGTATCTGAGATTATTTTAGATGAACATATTGAATTTACAAGGAAAAATGCGCAATACATTATTAGTAATGAAGATTTGAATAAATTGAAGAGTGTCATTGCATACAGCAGGACAAAAGGATTTGGGGGAATACCGGGTGTTTACAATAATGAAAATAATTTGTGCGCAACAGTATTTTTTTGTCGCTGGAAAGATCGTGTCACATATTTGAATGGTGTATCGGACTCATGCGGTAAAGATTTAAGAGCATTGTTTTTTTTATTTGATAGTTATATCAGAACAAATGCGGGTAAAAATATCATTATTGATTTTGAAGGATCTATGATTCCCGGGGTGGCACGATTTTTCAAAGGATTCGGAGCATCACCCGAATATTATTATCCATTCAGGTTTAACAGGCTTCCTTTACCTTTCAAATGGTTAAAGAATACATGATTATTTAATTTCCTGAATTTTCATATTTTTTCAGTCAGGCCATATATCACCGGATTGCCATCTCTTAATTCAATTTTAAAATTATCGATAAAAAAAGATTCCCTGCCTTTATTCCAAATATAGACTTTAAGTTTTATTTTATTGTGGTTCAGAGGTATATCTGATAATTTAATTGAATGATGAGCAGTGATTTCATCTGTACCGAATTTCATAGCCGATTTTTACCGGATAACTTTAAATTTTTTAAACTAAAAATAATTATTCCTACCCATTGGTAAAGTTTTCAAATGCCCCTAATCCAAAAAGTGCAAAATCATATTTCACGGGATCTAAGGGATCAAATTTACGAAGTATTCCTGTTATTTCCTCCACTGCCTGCCAGTCGTTTTGTTTCCTTTTCAGCAGTCCCAGTACCCGGGCAACTTTACCAGTGTGAATATCCAGTGGCAGCATTAGTGCCGACGGGGGAATTCCATTCCATATGCCGAAATCAACGCCATTCCGGTCATTTCTTACCATCCAGCGAAGGAACATGTTCAAACGTTTGGCTGATGCTCCCTTTTTAACATTGGCTATATGTTTTCTTGTTCGCTCGCCTGTAGTTTCAAAAAAAAGGGAATGAAAATGCACAAGTATGTCTTTAATATTACCATTCTTTTTATAACTGCTTTCAAAAACATTCTGCAATCCGCCATGATTTTTATAAATATTTTTCAGTGACCTGATGAAGTGGATACAGTCATCACCGTTAAATGTCCGGTGCACGAAAGTTTTCAATAAACAATAATCGCGGGGGGTATAATTAATAATAAAGTCATAGGGACTGTTGTCCATTATTGACATAAGCTTCATGGCATTTCTAATAATCACGGGACGGCTTCCCCAGGAGATTACAGACGTGATAAAAGCGGCTATTTCTATATTTTTTTTCTGAGTAAACTGTCGCGGTACCTGTATAGGATCAGTTTCGATCCATTCATGGCGGTTATATTTATTGGCTTTTTCGTCGAGGAATTCTTTTAAATTATACTGAGTATTAATCCCCATAGATTACTCCGTCTTTAATGTGAATAATTTTATCTGAGCGATCGGCGAAGTGGTTATCGTGCGTAACAATTACAAATGTTTGTCCAAAATCATCGCGGAGTTTGAAAAGCAAGTCGTGCATTTCATTACGGTTTGCTGAATCCAGGTTCCCTGAAGGTTCATCTGCAAGAACAACGGAGGGGTTATTTATCAGTGCACGTGCTACGGCAACCCTTTGTTTTTCACCTCCCGACAATTCGGATGGTTTATGGTTTGACCTGTCGGTCAGACCGAGATAATCGATCAGTTCCATAGCTTTGTTTTCAGCTTTTTTTCTTGAGTATTTTGCAATAAAAGCAGGGATGCAAATATTCTCGAGGGCAGTGAATTCAGGAAGTAAATGGTGAAATTGAAAAACGAAGCCGATTTTTTTATTTCGAAAAACTGAAAGATCCTTTTCCGGCAGGGAAGATATTTTTTTGTCGCCGTAATATATATCACCGCAGTCAGGTTTGCTCAAAGTACCAAGAATTTGAAGCAATGTAGTTTTCCCGGCACCGCTGGCACCTACGATTGAGTATATTTTTCCCATAGGAATTTCAAGATTGATTCCTTTAAGTACCTCAAGAGAGCCGAAAGATTTTTTTATGTTTTGTGCAACTATCAATGGATTTACAATTTATTATTTATGATTTCCTATTTTATTTGTTTCGTTTATTATATTTTGTCATTAAATTTTGAGTGTACTCTAAAAAGTATATTTTATAATGTTGATTCAACACATTTATATTCAATTTTTTATATTCTTATGTGCTTATATGACTAATAATATTTTTTTTGTATTTCCATTTTTTTAAGAAGGCTTATTATTTTTGATTATTAAAGTAATAATATTTCCCGGATTACATATAAGATGTATATTCCGACAAGAAAAAATCCGGTGATTTTTCCTATTTTCCATTTACTAATAAGTAGCCATATTAATAAGAAAATAACGGAACTAAACAGTATTATTGCAGAACTGCTTATTTCACCGTCCGAGTTAACAACATTACCGGAAAACAGAATATAAATCAACATTGGAAGACCCAATCCGACGAGTATATCAAAAATATTGGAACCAATAGCATTACTAACTGCCATGTCACCCCGTCCTTCTTTGGCAACGATCAAGGACGAGATCAAATCAGGAACCGAGGTGCCGATAGCAAGAACGGTAAGTGCAATTATTGCTTCAGGGATATTCAATATATGAGAAATAATTATTGCCAGTTCAACCAAAGTCCAGCTCACTCCTGCAATAATTAAAATAGATATTAAGAAAACAAGATAAGAGTTTTTCTTATTTGGGAACAGCATGAAAAGCATTTTGTCGAAAATTGCGATGAAGCCTCTGCTTTTATTTTTTCTCTCCTGTCTGATATATGAATTGTCTACATACGTAAATAATTTTTTCCAGTAAACCACAGTGATGATATATAAAAGATATATAGTTAAGAATATTACAGCTTCAATCAGGCAAAAACGACCGTCCCAGATAAACCATACTAGTAAGGCTACGGAGAAAGTATAAAAAAAGAGATCTCGAACAGCCGGTTGCCATGTCAGTTTTGTATTGCGTACCAGTGCAATAGCTCCTACAATAATAAGAAGATTAAAAATTGCACTTCCTACAATACTTCCGATTCCGATTGCCTGGTGACCCCCGGGTTTAAAGACTGAAAACAACGCTACAAATAGTTCGGGAGCGCTAGAGCCGACGGCCATTAATGTGGCACCTGCCGCGTCGCTGGTCAGGTGCATATCGTTGGAGATATCATCTAAGGAAGCAATGAAAAATAGATCTACAACACGAGCCAATAATAAAAAGCAAACCAGCAATCCCAAGGTATACAGAATAAGCATATTTCCCTGGTTTTATTTAATCTTCAATATTTTCGTCAAGTCCCTTTTTTATTTCATCAGTCTCATTTTTTATTTCATTTGTTTCCCTTGTTATGTTTTCCGATACTTCATCTATATCTTTTTTAATATCAGAGGTATGCTCATTTATTTCCCGTTTTATTTCGTTAGTTGCTTTTCTAAATTCACGTAATCCTTTTCCCAGAGTTTTAGCAATATCGGGAATAGCTTTTGCTCCGAAAAACAACAATGCCAAGAGCATTACTAAAACCAATTCTCCTCCGCTGACAAATAATATATAAATCTTCATTCGTATTAATTTAAAATACAAATATACAAATTGGTATAATCAAATTAACAGCATGACTAGTAAAAAAAGTGAGATTGTTTGGGAAGTTTTATTTCCATTTATAATCTGCGGTTCCATCCTTTTTTGTACATGAAGCGTTTGTTCCTGCCTGGTATAGCGCTGCAGGGTATCCTGATATAATGGAAGATTACTCTCCGGACTATCTCTGATTTATAATGTGATAGATTTGTTTCTGTTATTTTTTCCCAACTGCAGCTTTCGTCAGACGTTTTTGAAATTCGTAAGTAATCGGAGTTGCAACAAAAAGTGAAGAATATGTACCGACAATTACACCAATAAGCAGGCCGAATGTAAATCCGCGAATAGTTGCTCCGCCAAAAAGAAATATAGCAAGCAACACAACAAATGTTGAAAGTGAAGTGCTGAATGTGCGGCGAAGGGTGCTGTTCACGGCCTCGTCAGTATTCTGTTCCCGATTTCTTTTCGGATGCAATTTCATATATTCTCTTATACGGTCGAATACCACTACGGTATCGTTTATTGAATATCCCAATACTGTCAGTATAGCTGCAATAAAGGCCTGATCAATCTCAAGAGAGAACGGGAGTATATTATACAGCAAAGAAAAGATACCTAAAACGATAAGGGAATCATGTGCTAATGCTACTACTGCTCCCAGTCCGTATTGCCAGTTAGAAAATCGTATCAAAATATAGACAAAGATTATAATTAATGCGAAACTGATAGCTATAACTGAATTTTTCCGGATATCATCAGAAATAGTAGGTCCCACTTTTTGAGAACTGAGCTGGTAGTCTTCTGTGAATTCTTCCAGGGGAACATTTTTATCTAAGAAATTCCCATTTTGTAGTCCTTTCATTAATAATTGTTCGACTTCATTATCCACATTTTCACTGTCATCCTCTATTTTATAATCAGTAGTGACTTTTATCTGGTTCTGTTCACCGAATGTTTTTACTTCCGGTGGTTCACCGAATACTTCCGTCAGTGCCGTCTGAACGTCGGCTACCTGAACATCTTGTTCGAGGCGTACAACATAAGTACGGCCTCCCCTGAAGTCTATTCCATAGTTTAAGCCCCTTGTAGCAAGCGATCCTATACTGATAAGTATCAAGGCTCCAGAAATTAAGTAAGCAATCCTTCTTTTTTCAAGAAATTTAATAGAGCTGTTTCTTAGCCAGTTTTCGGTGTAAGATGATGTGAACAAGATAGTTCTGTTTTTCTTAAGCTGCCATTCGAAGATCAGACGGGTTAAGAAGATCGCACTGAATAATGATGTTAGAATACCGATTATCAGGGTAGTGGCAAAACCTTTTATCGGACCTGAACCAAATAAATACAGTACAATACCGGTAAGCAGGGTTGTCACCTGTCCGTCGATTATCGCAGAATAGGCATTTTTGTATCCATCTGAAATTGCCAGCTTAAGACCTTTACCTGCTTTCAATTCTTCCTGCACCCGTTCATAGATCAGCACATTTGCATCGACTGACATGCCGATGGTAAGCACTATACCTGCAATACCCGGTAAAGTAAGTGTAGCGCCAAGTGATGCCAGAATGCCTATAATGAAAAACATATTGGCAATCAATGCGATATTAGCAGCAAGACCCGCATTGCGGCTATAGAAGAATAACATATATAATAAAACAATTACAAAAACTATTAAGAATGAATATAATCCGCTATTAATAGCTTCCTGACCAAGTGACGGTCCCACAATTTCTTCCTGGATTATCCTTGCCGGTGCCGGCATTTTGCCTGATTTAAGGATATTGGCAAGGTCCTTTGCCTCTTCTATACTTCCCAGGCCTGTAATACTTGAACGCCCTCCTGAAATTTCATTTTGAACAGTTGGATATGAACGAACATAGCCATCTAATACTATAGCGATTGATTTGCTAATGTTTTCTTTTGTCATTCGTTGCCATGTTTTGGCTCCTTCACTGTTCATAGTCATTGATACTTCAGGATTTGAACCAAACTGATCGAAATCCTGCCGTGCATCTGTTATCACGTCACCGTCAAGTGGCGGCTGTCCGTCGCGTGTCGTCACCTTTAAAGCTATCAGTCTGAAATAGTTCCCTGCATCATCTACAGGTTTGGCAGTCCACCGGAACATCATATCTCGCGGAAAGATGTTTCTGATTTGTTCAAGGTTAAGATATTTATTGACCTTTGAAGTATCTTTAAAATGAGCAATACCTATTGCCGGTCCGGGGAATAATTGTCCTGACTGATCTGTACTGGGATTCAGAACAGCAAATAAAGGATATTCCTTTCTGAATTGCTCTACATTGTCTGGTGCAGCTGTAGTTGTATCTTCTGTAGTACCTGCTTCCATTTCAGAAAGAAGAGAACTTTCTTCTCTGGTAGTGTCAATCCCGGCTTCCGTTTCTGCTATTGAATCCTGCGGCGAAGCTTCCTTAGAGGTGTCTGCTTCGAGGGACTGCATTTCGCTTAACTTTTCATTTGCTTGTAACAGGTATGGATATACTTCCTGGTTTTCATAGGTTTCCCAGAATTCAAGCCTTGCTGTTCCCTGTAAAAGATTTCTTACCCTGTTTTGGTCTTTTACACCTGGTAGTTCTACTAATATACGACCTTTTGTCTGAAGTTGCTGAATGTTTGGTTGTGCTACGCCAAAACGGTCAATACGTGTACGTATGATATTGAATGCATTATCTATTGCTGAGTTGGTTTCATTGCGAATAACATCGAGTACTTCCTCGTTTGTTGTATTAATATTTATTTTGTCCCGCAATTCAAGTGTCAGAAAAATAGATGCCAGGCGGGCATTCGGATCTATTTCTTCAAAAGCTTGTCCGAACAGGGTTACAAAATCTTCCTGACTTTCCTTTCTCATTTCCTTGGCTCTGGCCAATGCAGCATTAAAAGTAGAATCGTTATTGTAATTGGATAAAGACCTGATGAGATCATCAACCGCGACTTCCAGAGTTACGTTCATACCCCCTTTAAGGTCAAGTCCCAGATTAAGTTCAAGTTCTTTTACCTCTTTATAAGTAAATTTTTTCAGACCTAAGAAGTTATATACTACTTCTCCTGAAATGGAGTCCAGATAAACATATTCTTTGTTTAGGTCTCCATCGGCATATTTTTCAGCATCGTTTTCAATTTGCCGGGCTTTCCAGGTAAACGATAGCTGATACAGACATACTGCTGCTAACAAAATCGCAAATGACAGTATAGCTCCTTTATTTTGCATGTGATTACTATTTTGATTTATTATTTACTATTTATTATAGTTGGTTGTTTTAAGGCGGTAATCGCTATCAGTTTAATTTTGCGGAGCAAATATACCCAAACATTTCAGGTTTGCAAAGGCTGAATTCAGTAAATTGATGTGTTTTAATAAAAGAGCATTAACAGGGGAGGATAATTTATTACTTAAATATCTAAAGTGTGATCGTCATGAAGTTCTACAGTGTGCGTTAATATTGGGAAGCGCAATAGAAAATTTTGAAAGCGTAGCCATCGCTACGGTGATAAATTTTGCAATGAGCATTTCCAATAGTGGCGTGCAATGTAGAACTGTAATAGATTTTCATTTTAGATTTTTAGGTATTAGTCAGGAAGGTTACTTTTTTCTCAAAATCATGATTTTGTCTTTATAATCGATACATGCCTTGTATTTCATTAAAAAATCACCACCTAAGAGGCCACATATTTTTAAATGGGCAGCTTTTGAATATAAATTATTAATATGAGACATATCCAGTAATGCCACTTTCAGTTTTTGTAATTTTACTTTTCCTATGGACAAAGGGTGCAAATATGCTATAGTAGTTTCCAGAGGTTTTTCGCTGATACCTGCTGTGTGTACCTGATCTGTTTTTTCATCTGAAACTGAATACCTTTCTTTTTTATTTTTATCGAATACTGTTTTTGAAGCTCCTGTATCTACTGCCCAATATTCTTTAGTACCGTCCGAAAAAACAGAAGTAATGATAAGGTGGTAATTATCGTCTTCCAGTTCAACAATTTGTATTGGTATTTTTATTTTCATAGTTAATTTAGCCAGTATGTAATTTTCAGAACTAATGCCCGGTTGCGTGATTCCCAGCTATCGGGAATAAAATTATCGGTATAAACTAAAAATATATCTGAAACAGGTTGGTAGCGCCATTGGAATCGCATATTGACATTCATATTGTCAATTTGTTCGTTGTACTGAACAAATGTAGTCCAGAATATTTTATCGGTAAAAGTTATATCGATTTTGGGACCCAGTAGCCACATTTTGGTTCGGTCAAAAGGTTGGGGAAGATCAATATCAGTATAATCAAAATTCATTTGAAAATTAATGTATGGTTGGTACCGGTATCCGAGCTGCCCCTTAATGTATTGTCCTTTACCATTATAGAAGGTTCCTTTGGCAGCTTCAAAACTCCATGTAAAAGAATTTTTCATAGTGGATTGGTAGTTAATGAAGCCGGCTCCATAATGATATTGACTGCCCGCAGGAAGGTATTCACCGGTTTTATGGGTGGGATCAAAATCATTTTGAAGTTTTACATATAAATCCTGATATCCAGCAGCAAAATTGGAACGGTTTTTAAATTCAAAAAGATAGCTATATGTATTTTTGTGTTCAATTTTACTATATTCCTGATCGAAGAAATTTTCAAGTTCTATGGAAATGCCATGACTAACAATTTTTTTATTCGGCACAAAAAGATATTTTAGGGTTGGCATAAGATGATAATATCCGGTGCGGCGAACAAAGCCGGCTTCAGCGAGATAATTTTCGCCTATTGCTGTTTGGATAAGTTCCACCTGAAGATTTTTTGAACTGTAATCAATCATTGTTCCCTGTGAATACTGTTTGTCCGGATTATCGGGTTGAAAAGACCTGTGATAGAAAAATTTACCATCCCAGTAATTATTTTTGGTTAACAGATCGTAGTCGAAACCTGCTACGCGGTTAAAAAGATTGCTATTTTCAGGTTCATTGAAGTACTCTTTATTAACAAAGATGAATCCTATTTTTGACCTTGCAAGCACTTTTTTTTGAACTGAAGCAACTGTGAAATTACGAGCCAGATATTCAGAGGTTTTTTGTGTGGTCATATTCATAAATCCTACCCGCCAGTTATTACCTAATTTACCACTCAACCTTGCTCCACCAAGCACTGGTGCATCCAGTCCGACCCGCCGCGAAAAGAATGGCGTTACATCGTGGTAACCAAATCCGGCAAAAAGATCACTATTTTCGAGAAAGAACTGCCGTTTTTCAGGGAAGAACAGTTCAAAGCGCTCGATATTGGTAACCTGTTGATCAACTTCTACCTGTGCAAAATCAGGATTATAGGTAATGTCAAGATTCATAGAAGAGGAAATACCGATTTTGGCATCAAATCCTGCATTTTTTTTGTATTCTGCGCCGTAATTATTTTCGTGATCTTTGTAATAGCTGCCATATAAGTATGGTATTAATGAAAATTGCATTTTTGATTCAGGGAGAGGGCGGTCAAAATTTAACACACCTGTATATGCCAGTGATGCAGTCGGAAATTGTCTGGGCACCGGTGCCCAACTCGATTTTTCATTAGTTTTGAGGTCAAGACGACTGAAATTAACGTACCAGCTTTGTCCGCCTGAAGGGTAGCGTATTGATTTAAAAGGTATACGCATTTCTGTGACCCATCGGTCAGGATAGTTTTTGGTTTTTGATTCCCATTTACAATCCCAGTCAAGATCTACTTCCGAACCGTCACTCATTGTGCCGTCCCATTTAGCACCAGATGCAGAAACTCCAAAAGAAAAACCATTTGTCTGGTCAAGGAAGGTATCAAAAAACGACAAAAAGTTATCATTATTATTGAAACTAAAATCGCGCCTGTAAGATTCCATAACTCTTTTTCCTGGAATAGTATCATGAAAAATAATTGCCATATACAATGCTTTGTCATCGTAAGTCATGAGAACTTCAGACTGTTGCGCGGCAAAGCCTGTATCCACCGGAAGTACCAGATAAAAATTTGTGGCTTTTTGAGCTGTTTTCCAGTCCGTTTCATTAATCACCCCGTCAATGTTAATTGTTGACTGTGACTTTTTTATATTATAGATAAAATTTTTGTTATGGATATTGATAATAGAATCGTTTTTTAACTTACCAGATTTATTAGCTTCTGCTACAAAGCTCACAAATATCAAAATAAATAACAAAAAGAATTTCATTCCGGTAAGTTTTTTTATTCCCTGTAATTAATATTGTTAGGAACCAGTCCCATACTTCCGAGAAAATCCATACAAGCAGCCTTTACATAGTAATTTCTGTCCTCCATTGAGTGAACCTCTTTAATAGTTTTAACAAAAGGTTCTTTGTTGGATGTATAGAGTAAATAATTAATTGCCATAAGGGAAATAATCTGGTTTTCGCTGGCACAAAATTTTTTCAGATCTTCCCTAGCCGCACGGTTGTTTAATAATTCAAAAGCAATAGCTGATGCTGTTACGGCTACGGGGAGATAAGGATCGCCTATTGCATTAATAATTTCTGTGGAATATCGTTTCATGACCGATTTATTTTGGCTTCGTAATCCAACTATTGCCCAGTAACGTATTATCTCATCATGATCATTGAGTAAGTTTATTTGTTTTTTAGTTACCTCTTTCCCTCTGAATCCAGATAAGCTGGCAGCTTCATAAATTCTTTCAACAGGATATTTTGTATTGTCAAGTCTGAATTGGTATGCAGTGGTTGATTCTGATAATACCTCTATTTCATATTCCGGAAGCAACATTATGTCGCGTGAGGATATTATTTCATTTTTCATAAGATTGCGCATTTTTAAAAGTATTTCTTCGTAATCAGGGTCTTTTGCAAGATTTTCAGTCTCCCACATATCGTTCTCAATATCATATAGAAATTCTGGCGGGCGGCTTTCGAATAAGCTTTTTTGTAACGGATTAAGTTTATTTTTTTCTAGATCATTGCGCATAAGTTGTTTTATTTCACCTATTTCCATGTATCTTATATATCGTGCTTCAGGAATGAAAGGCATAAAATTGCGTGAATATAAATATTTCCCATCTGTAACGGTCCTTACTATATCGATGCCGTTATCAGACCGGTCGTTGGAAAGGAATAAATGTTTCACGGTGGCAGAGCGTTTGTCTCCCATAAAAGGTCTTCCATCAATATGTTCGGGAATATCTCCACCTGCAATGCTTATGAGTGTAGCACTTAAATCAGTAAAATCTATCAATTCATTTGTTGTTATACCATTTGAACCCCATGGGGAGAGATCTTTATACATTTTTGGGAACCAGATAATAAAAGGAATCCGGTACCCGAAATTGATACCATTTGTTTTTCCTCTCGGCATACCTTCGCCGTGGTCTGCGTAAAAGAAAATAATAGTGCTGTCCTTAAGGTTATCTTTTTCCAGGCGACTTAATAACTGACCTATTTTATTATCAGTAAGTTTAATTGAATTATAAACTCGGGAGAATTGTTTTCTCATCTCAGGAGTATCGCGATAAAAGGGTGGCATGTCGAATTCATTATCGCTTGTCCTATCCTCCGGGGAAAGTTTATTATACACATTTTCCAAATACCATTCATAACTCATTGTCATGGTGCGTGATTGGTGAGAATCATTATAATTAAAGACAGAGAAGAATGGTTGACCCGGCTTTCTTCCCCACCAGCCTGCTTCTCCTGAACTCTCATCCCATGCTTCATTAATAAATTCCTTTTCCCCGGCTACATTGTAATCGGTTTTTACATTATTGGTTGTGTAATAACCCTGTTTCTGGAGATAATATGGAAAGCCCTTTATGAAATCAGGCACAGGATATTTGCTTCTGTGATTTCCCGTTCCTGTTCTGTATACTTTAACTCCTGTTATTATTGCGGTACGGCTTGGCGAACAGACTGTGCCTGTTGAGAAGGCATTTGTAAAAAGTACACCTTCTCTTGCCAGTTTGTCGATTACCGGGGTGTTTGCCGTTTTGTTTCCGTATGTACCTATAAACTGAGGCGATGTATCTTCGATGGTAATCCAAAGAATATTTGGCTTTGGAGTATCTGAGTTTTTATTTCCTAACTGTTCGCATTTTAAAAAAATGGGCATTAAAGCCAAAATAAATAATAGTTTTTTGTTAATCATTTTTAAGCTAATTGAAATTTTTTTCGTTCTTTAATAAAATAATAAACGCAAGCAGTAATCCAAATTAAGTTAACAATGGAAACATCTGCAGGCTCTCTTTTTATTGGGTATCCTCCGTTACCTTCATAAATCTGGTCCCCCGAAAAATAGAGTATATCAGGATTTAATTTTCTTATGTTTTCTACCAGAGGAGTATAAGGGAAGCCATAATGATACTGGCATGTATGACCACCAAATTTCAGGGGCTTGTTTCCCCGGGTCTTTACGGATAACGCCTTTATAATAGTATGAAGTTTCAGATTGCACATCATTTTTGAAAATTTTCATTTCGAAGTTTTGTCCTACGGATATTGGCTTTGCTTTGCTTTTAGTATAATTTATTATTGTTTTTTATAAGAGGAAATATCCATAAATTGTCCCAGATAATTCATTACGGCATTATTTCCCATAAGAGCATCTTCTGGCATAGGATTTTTTTCGGTATAAACATGTAGTTGATTTTCGGGAAGAATGGTAACAAAATCCTCTTTAACTGCAGGATTAAACTTTACTTTTCCAGTGTTCAGTTTCAGATAGTGTGCAAAAAACGGATAAATATATTTTCGTTTTGAATATCCGTAGTCATGTGCTTCTGCAGCCAGATGAATATTTTTCACTTTATGCTCTGCATTATATAAAGCATATACTTTTTTTATATAAGGATATTCAACTTCTGGTACATTTTTTGTCCAGTCATTACCGTCTGAGATCAGCATCATGGGTCGTGGTGCACAGAGAGCAGCTATTTCAACATTATTAGTTTGGTGATGTGTACTTTTATGGATGGGCATACCACTTTCACAGACACACCCGCCGAAAAAATGAGCAGAAATCATAACAACTGGCACGGAGACTTTAACTCTGTCATCAATGGCAGTCAGAATAAATGTTTGAGTACCTCCTCCTGAAGCCCCTGTCATTCCAATTCTATCTTGATCTATATCAGGTCTGGATAACAAATAGTCAAGGACTCTTTTACTATTCCATGTTTGAAGTAATAATGCTACCGGCATACGGTGCTCTACCTGTGTGCAGTCTCCGTAACCTATCATATCATAAGCAATTACTACTGCACCCATCCGGGCTAAGGTTGCACAACGTTTTTGCATGGAAGGCCGGAAACGACCATAATTTCCGGGTTGACTCCAGTGTCCGTGAGGACAGAGAATTCCGGCATTTTTACCTTCTGTTTCCGCAGGTCTGTATATATTGCCTGTAACATAGAAGCCGGGAAAGCTTTCGATCATGATATTTTCAACAATATAACCGTCAAATTTCCTGGAGTTAGTGATTTTTGCGTTAAAATTTCCTTTTATTTCAGGCATCTTGTCAAATTTCATCCCTTTTATTATTCCTTCTCTGATCAAGTTCGAACGTTCTTCCCATGATTCACGGTCATTCCATTTTTTTTCGAATTGTTTTAACATTACGTTAGCTTCATCTTCAGTCCAGTGATGACCAACGCAGAGCAAATTTTTTTGAGTTTGTGCGTTAGCTGCAGTTGAAATAATTATGGCTAAAATAAAATATTTTATTAAAGTTTTCATAGTTAAATAAATTTTTGTTGCATATTAGTTATTTATCTTCTGAAAAGCAAGCAGGAATTTTTTTTTGTGAATTTTTACTCTTAGGTAGAGTCATGTATTTTATAGTTCAATCGGTATACCATTATAAAAATCCAGAATTTTTGACCTGAATATATATTCGTATTTTGCCTGAAGAAGCTCAGAGCGAGCCATAGCAAGATAATTTTTACTCTGGTTATATTCAACGGAATTAACAATTCCCACATTGAATTTTTCTTCTGTATAGCGAAAAGCTTCTTCTGTTGATTCAACAGCTTTTTCTCCGGCAACGTAACTGTTACGTGCTGCAAGAGCATTGGCATAAGCTTGTTCTATGTCTTTTCTCAATATGTTACGTGCAATTTGAAGTTGGTATTTATAATCAGCTATTTGAAGATTAGCCGTAGAGATTTCATTTTTCAGCTCAAATTTGTTAAAAATTGGTATATTCAGGCTTAAACCCATTGCATATCGCTGGTTGTTACCAAGTTGATCTGTGAAGTTGATCGGCTGATTGTAAATATCAGTATATTTATTATTGTAAAGATTGTAGTAATTGGCTCCGAAAGATAAAATGGGAAATTGTTTTCCTTTAGCAATGTTCAGTTGTCGCCGGGCACTCTCAACCCTGAGTTTAGCGGCTTTTATTTCCGGGCGTATAAGAAGTGCTGTATTATATACATTATAAGATTTTGCTATTATTTCATCAGCTTTAATCTCTGGAAGTTCAGGCTTGCTTATTTTAAATTTTTCATCTGCAGGGAGTTCAAGTAACTGAAAGAGATTAAGATAAGCCATTTGTATTTTGTTTCCGTCCTTAACCAGTTGCAACTCCTCACGAGCCAGTTGGGCTTCAATTTCAAGGAGTGCACCTTTGGCAACGCTGCCGGCATCCACAAGTTTTTTAGTCCTGTCGATTTGTTGGCGGGTAACATCAATCTGGGATTCAGTTATGTTTGCCAGTTCCTCTGCATAAAGAATTTCAAGATATAGAGCTGCAATATTTAAGATGATGTTATCTTTGGTTTCCTGCAGTTCCTGAAGAGAAGCCTGAAAATCAAGTTCGCGACGGTGGATTTTATTTTGAATTGTAAAGCCATTCCAAAGAATGATATTAGTGGAGAGATACCCATCTATTTGCGAAGAATTTACGTTTTTGTATGTATTCTCATATGTAAGGGAACGTCCTATATTAAAACTGTTAGAAAGAGAAGCATTAAGATTTGGTAATCGTTCTGATTTAGCTTGGGAAAGAAGATTATTGTTGTATTCTGCATTCAAGTTATCTTGTTTAATTTTGATATTGTTTTTTAATGCATAGTTAATGCATTTTTGTAATGTCCACTCTTCCTGGGCGAAAGCTAAATGTATTGATCCGATTGTAAATGCAAGGGAAAGGATTGTAATTATTTTATTCATTTTGTTTTTTCGAGCTAAAATAATTAAACCAATCAGAACATCCTATATTTTATTCTATTTATACTTCAGCAGCTAATTCAAGATTGGTGATTTCATCAGTGACTTCAAAATCGTAGTCCGGATATTCATACATAGGCATACGTGGTTCGGTTTCAGAAAGTGAATAACCGAAGACGCCCTCGTATTCATCCTTATTTTCTCCCATGTCTTCCAGCTGACGTATGTATTTATATATTGATTTTGATTCGATTATTATTACTTTTCCCATCTGGTTGATAATAGGACTGTGATTGCGGGTCCGGTCGTGATCAAATTCAAGTATGCGCCTGCCATACCTTGTTATACCTATAGTTCTGAATGTCAAACTTTTACCGACTCCTGGCAAATTCATTATGTTGCGGTCGGTTGCAAGGAATGGTAAGTCGTTTTCTTTGCGCAGGGTAGCCACATTTTCAGTAATGTGTTCTGCATCGTTCATCAATGTCTGAATTTCATCAAATTTTTCTTCAGGAAGTTTTCCTAGATATTTTTCTTCTAAATGTTCTTGTACCGACCGTGCATTTGGTGTAAAATTGGCACTGTTCTCCTTGAATCCCTTAACAGTAAAAGTATAATATGTCAATACCCCGATATCATTAAGTACTTTACGCAGTTTAGCCGTATGTCCCCTGCGTGATGCTGGGGCAGTAAAAACTAATTGATTGGTAACTGCCCATCCTGAATCGAGTAATAACCTTACTGCTTTTTCTGATTCGGGAGTTACTTCCATTGGCGATTCAAAATGAGTTTGAATAACAAATTGTTTAATACCAATTTTTGAGGCCTTATTTTTGAAATCAGCTAAAATATTTATCAGTTCCTGAGTAACACGTTGAGGTATATAAATAGGGAGCCTTGTTCCTATCCTTATTCTGACAATTTCTGCAAATTTTTTATTTTCAGACCGTTGTTTATTTTCTTCTTTTTTACGTAATGCCATATTATATATCTCATCCAGTATATTTTTCAGGCTTTTGTCAGAGCTCATTAAAGCGTCACCGCCGGTAACAAGAATATCCCTTAGCTGTGCGTCATCTTTGAAATAATTAAGCAGTTTAGGCAGTCGTTCGCTCCATGTTCCGACAGGTTTTAGTTTTTTCAAGTTAAAATTGTAATGTCCATTTTGGAATTCGTACATCCGCTGACAGCTTGCACAGAGTCCCCCGCATGCACGACCTACTGTGTCGGGCACAAAAATGGCAACTTCCGGATAACGGCGATGTATAGTATGTGTCGAAGGCAGTAACCAGCCTGCTGCATTTGGTTTGCCGGGACGAACTTTGTCTTCTTTTTCCCATGCTTCAATCTTACCAAATTCTTCAACCAGTTGTTTGCTGTAGATTACATAGCAACGTATAGCCAAATCGCCTCCGATAGCAAATCCGGGAGTTTGCACATTCAGTAATGAGAGGTAATAGGGATTTACAAAAAATGGTATACCCTTCTCTTCGGCTGCATAGAGAATTTCCATGGTATCTGGATCAAGAGAATGGTCGAGCATTTCGTTAAGCATGTCGGGAGATCTTACTGCAAAATTTAAATGAAAATATCTTTCGTTCCACCATTCATTCATTTTTTTTACTTTTTGCTCTCTGGAAAAGTCCGGCTCAAAGGAATACCTGTGACTGGTGATCTCACCGTTATCAATTTTGTTAATAAGGATATTGATTATCCTGTCACGGTTTCTTTTTCTTAACTCTATAATTTCCGGTTCCAGTCCGGAGGGATAGCGCTCCATCCATTCCATGACCTTTGCTTTATCAGGTATTTCAGGTTTTAGCCTTCCGTTTAATTGCCTGAAAAGGTGTAACATATCCAGAAAAAAGTCAGGTTTGGCCCCGCCAATTCCGTAATTGGTAGCCAGCCACATTATTTTTATCGGGTTTGTAACAGCCAGGTTACCATGAATATTCTGGTCAGGATAAGCTTCGCCTGCATGTTCTATGTAATCCAGAATCCGTATAGCTGCATAATCTTCCCACTCGAGCTGCAGGAATAATTCATGATTATGGTTTTTCCCTTTGTAGAAAGCTTCCGCAGCCGGATTCCTTTTCAGTTTCGGCAATATCCATTCTTTGATTAAATCCATTGCTTCCTGTTCGTTAGCCGAATTCCTGAGAATTTTCTCCAATACCAGATTTTCTTCCAGGATTGAGAGAAGTATTCTGCGTGAATGGACATTAATGGCTATTTTATCTAAATATAATGGTTTCATAATATTTTTTTTATATAGTTTGTAAAATCTGAAATTACAAAAAAAATTAAAAAAAACAATGGTAATAATTTTGCCGCTAAGATATAATGTTTATTAACAAGAGTTTAAATCTTTATGAAATAACAGTCGTTTTATTATTCTGTTATGCTATACCCTTACTGATAATTCAAATCAATTATCTTTGCACTGATTTTGAGTAATTTGGATTGATATTTAATAAGAGGCAGTTTATTTAATCATGTTTGTTTCGATAAATATGTTACTTTATAGAAATTATTGAGGATATGGGACATAAAGCAGGTTTTGTTAATATTTTAGGCAACCCGAACGTTGGAAAGTCAACTGTCATGAATGCAATGACTGGTGCTAAATTGTCTGCAATAACAAAGAAAATGCAGACTACAAGGCACCGGATCAAAGGTATTGTCAATGGAAAGGATTTTCAGATAGTTTATTCTGATACACCTGGAATTCTCAAGCCTGCTTACAAGCTGCAGGAAACAATGATGAAATTTGTAGATACAGCACTCATTGATGCAGATGTGATTTTATTCGTGACTGATGTAGTGGAAAAGCCGGGTAAAAATCCGGAATATATTGACCGCATCCGGAAATCCGGCCTGCCTGTTCTTGTGCTTATTAATAAAATTGATCTTTCCAATACGCAGGAGGTTACTAAATTGTTTGATTACTGGAGCGAAGTATTTCCGGGAAGTGAAGTTATACCTGTTTCGGCCAGGGAGAGATTTAATGTTGAAATAATTTTTGACCGGATTCTGGAATTATTGCCTGAAAGCCCTCCTTATTTTGGCAAGGATGAATTGACTGACCGTAGTGAAAGATTCTTTATGCAAGAGATAATCCGGGAGAAAATATTACTTAATTACCATAAGGAAGTCCCGTATTCGGTAGAAGTTGAAGTTGAAGAGTTCAGTGAGAAAGATAAAATAATAAATGTCAGTGCGGTGATATACGTAATTCGTGAAAGCCAGAAAGGAATAATTATAGGTAAAGGAGGGACAATGATAAAAAAAGTAGGTAGGGAGGCCCGTATGGATGCAGAAGAGTTCTTCGGAAAAAAAATTTATCTTGAACTGTTTGTTAAGGTTGCAAAAGACTGGCGTGACAAAGAAAGTCAGTTAAAAAATTTTGGATATGATGCTTTTTAAAAAATTTTTGTCCCTGCCTTTAAAACAAGATTATATTTTACCCGATCTTCAGGCGGGGATAAAGACATACCAGTTATAGCTCTTAAAACAGAAAAGAACAGACAAAAATGAGCAGTAAAATATTAGCAATAGTTGGAAGGCCAAATGTAGGTAAATCTACCTTGTTTAACAGGCTTATTGAATCGAGGGAGGCAATTGTTGACGAAGTTTCCGGTGTAACTCGCGATCGCAATTATGGGAAAGCCGAGTGGAACGGAAAAGTTTTTTCAGTGATTGATACTGGTGGATATGTTATAAATTCCGATGATGTTTTTGAGTCTGAAATTAACAAACAGGTACATTTAGCTATTGATGAGGCTGATATTATACTGTTTCTTGTGGATGTCGTTTCCGGTATTACTGATCTTGATGATGCTATTGCTTCGATTCTAAGGAAAAGTGGAAAGAAAGTTGTGGTTGGTGTAAACAAAGTTGATAATAATCAATTAATATCAGATGCACAGGAATTTTACCGCTTAGGGCTTGGTGAAATTTTTTCCATTTCATCATTAACCGGAAGTGGCACAGGCGATTTGTTAGATCATATTACGGATATTTTCCCGGACAAGACAGATGTTGATGACGAGCATGAAAAACCTTACCTTTCAGTCGTAGGACGGCCCAATGTGGGTAAGTCAACGTTAATCAATACACTTCTTGGCGAAGACAGATACATTGTTACCGATGTTGCCGGCACAACCAGGGATTCAATATATACCAAATATAACAAGTTCGGTCATGATTTTATTATTGTAGATACAGCAGGATTACGCAAAAAAGGGAGAGTACACGATGACATTGAGTTTTATTCGGTTTTGCGGTCGGTCAGGGCTATAGAAAAATCAGATGTATGCCTGCTTATGATCGATGCCACTCGGGGCATGGAGTCACAGGATGTAAATATTTTTAACCTTATTGCAAGAAATAAAAAAGGAGTGGTTATTCTTGTAAATAAATGGGATCTCATTGAAAAAGATGTTAACTCAACGCGGGAAGTTGAAGCAGAAATCCGGCGACGTATTGCACCTTTTGTGGATGTACCGGTTTTGTTTATTTCTGCTCTTACTAAGCAACGGATACACAGAATTTTGGATACGGTAATGAATGTATATCATAACCGCAAAAAGCGTATTAAGACTTCTTTATTGAATAAAGTAGTATTGGAAGCAGTGGAAGCATATCACCCTCCATCTGTGAAAGGGAAATTTATAAAGATAAAATATGCCACTCAGTTACCTTCTGCCACACCCGCTTTTGCATTATTTGCCAATTTGCCACAATATATCCGTGCTCCTTACAGGCGTTATATTGAAAATAAGATTCGCAAAAATTTTGATTTTACTGGTGTTCCAATTCAGGTTTATTTCAGGCGTAAATAGGGTTGAAAGAAAATAGTTATCACGGCGAAAATTTTATTACGACGGTTTTCCTATCTTTCCAAATGTACGGGACATTTTTAAATGGCTACAATTTTTTCTCCAAATCCTCCAGCGAAGCTCCTTTGGTTTCAGACACAAATAATTTTACCCGGATTAGCTGCAAAACCATCATACCGCAGAATAGACCAAAAATGATCTGAGGAGCCAGTTCTTCTGCCATTAAAGGGAAGGACAGGGTAATTAAAGCTGCAAAGAACCAATGTGTAAAACTGCCAAAGGACTGGCCGAATGATCTTTGCCTGTTTGGAAAAATGGGTGTTCACTTTTTGTAAAACATTTAGACCGGCTTCTCTGTTTTTATTATGAACAATTAACCAGCGTGGACTTTCCGGTAATCCTAATCCTAACAAGGTAAATAAAAGAGCAGGAACTGTTTCAACTCCCAGCATCCAGCTCCACGCATTTTCACCAATGCCTCCAAGCAGTGAATTTGATAGATAGGCAATTAAAATTCCAAATACAATATTAAACTGAAACATGCCGGTTAACCGTCTGCGCAATGATGGCGGAGCTATTTCGGAGATAAACGTGGGGGCAAGCAACAGTGGATATGCCAACTCCAAGACCACCTATAAAATGGAATATCATAAATGAATATATTTCGGGAGAAAGAGCTGAATCTATTGCAGATATAAGGTAAAGAATGCCGATCCACAGCAATGTTTTTTTTCTTCAGAAAAACTCGGAAGGCCATCCGCCAATTAATGATCCCGGAACAGTACCCCAAAGCGCCATACTGATTGCCAGTCCGTGTAATGAACCGTTTAATTCCCACAGTGACTGGATTGTTTGTTCGGCAACGGAAATAACCACTGTGTCAAATCCAAGAAGAAATCCTGCCAATGATGCAACAACTGCACTTTTATATAAAAAATTTTTACGCTTCATTTCAATAGGTTGATTCATTTCATTTGAAAATGGTTTAGCTAATTTAACTGCCGTTTGATGTTTCTTAATCTTTTTTTTTATTAAAGTTGCCTAATTATAACATCACCAATTAAATCTTCTGTACTTCTGGGAGTATATACTTCTCCTTCATCTTCACACCAGATATTTATTTTAAATTTTCCTTTTGGCAAGTAAAATAATGCTGCATCCTCACCCTTTTTTAAGAATTTAATTATTTCCGGATAATTACTGATTTTTACAACCAGCGATCCTTTCTTGTTTAATGAAGATCTGTTGACTGAAATTTCATATTGTCCTGCTTTTTCAATAACCACTGGCCATCCGGTGGGAATTTGATCCTCTGAGTAATGTCCGTCCTGATAACGACAAAGATAAGTTTCTGGTTCCTTGTCTGAACCTATATGTATCAATCCCGGTTCAAATTGCCTTTCGTTTTTTACATCCTCAAACCATTTATCATAAGCAGTTTTAAAAGATTCTAAAATTTCAGAGTGTTTATCAGCAATATTATTTTTCTCGGCGGGATCTTCAATCAGATCATAAAGTTCTAAGATAGGATCATCTAATGAAGGTGTCAGTTTCCACTTATTATCAGTTCCTGGATATCCAACCATTTTGTATTGCTGTCCTACAACTATGCAATTTTGATATTTTTTAGGTAAAGGTCCGCGGTGACATTGAAAAAAAAGTTTGCGATCCTTCCAATAACTATCTCTATCAATTAGTAATTGCATTAAACTTACTCCATCCAATTCGGGTGCATTTGGTATTTTGATACCGCAAGCATCCAAAAGTGTGGGTAATATGTCCTCGTGAGAAGCAATTTTATCAACTATAAATGATTTATTACCAAGACCATTAGGCCATTGTATTGCAAATGGAACCCTTATCCTTGCCTCATAAACTGATCCGGTTTTCATTCCTGCATTATAATCCCTTCCCGGCCCGTCGTCAGTTGTAAAAATCAGAATAGTGTTATTTCTGATATTCAGCTTATTCAATTTTTCGATCAGTCGGCCGAAATTCTCATCCAAATTAGTCATCATTCCATACACTTTTGCGGTTATCTCATTTAGTCCCATCTTTTTATATGGGTCACTATATTTTGCGGGAACTAACGGACCTACTATTTCTTCTTTTGCTGTGTGTCCGACATTGGTAGGTAAATACACAAAAAAAGGTTTGTCACGGTTCGATTCAATGAATTTCAAAGCTGCATCGGTAAATACATCTGTACAATATTTTTCAGTTTCTATCTTTTCCGCGTTTTGCCAGAGCATAGGTGCGTAATATGTATTCGGGGTATCAGGAACCTGTCCTATTCGTCCCGACTTATGCCATAATACCTGTGAAAAACCCTGATCCTGAGGACGCATCGGATAGTTATCGCCTAGATGCCATTTACCAAACATACCGGTAATATACCCTGCTTTACGAAAATGTTCAGCAATTGTAATTTCGTCACCATGCATTTTTGCCCCTCCTCTTGAGGTATGGGTAATTCCTGTTCTGTAATGTGACCGTCCTGTCATGATACTGGCACGAGTTGGCGCACAATAAGGGGTACAGTAGAATCTGGAGAACTGTATGCCCTCTTCTGCAAATTTGTCAATGTTAGGAGTTTGGACTTTATCGTTACCGCTAAGGCCAAAATCCCCGTAACCTACATTATCTGCCATTACGATAATTACATTTGGTTTTTCTTTAGCATTTGTATCCATGAATAAACACGGAAGTAAAATTAGACCAGCCAAACTATAACTGAAAATTTTTAAATAGTTCATATTTAAGGGTTTATTTGATTAAAAATTATAATGTCCTTCAAAATAATTCATTTATTATCATAAAGATAAAAATTAGAGGCATAAATAATTATTTTGATTTCCTTTTGAACAGCATGAACTGGACTTTTTCTTTCACAAAAATCGGCGGACAACCAGATGAAGATGGTTTGCCGTTATTTTCTTCGCTGGTATTATCATAACCCCCTGTTAATTCTGCTGAACCATCCTCATGAATTTTTAAATGTGCGTTTATTTTGACAGACATTGGCCGGACGGGCATCATAACGGTTTCATTGATCCTCGTTTGTTTATCCTTAGAGTCAGTCACAATATTGTATGTAGCAGTAAATTTTTTCGGATCAGGTGGCATGATGGTTATTACAATTTCCATGTTATCAATTTTATCCTGACCTTCTTCCTGTATTTTTTTCATTTCGCGAATGACTGCCATGGGGTCGGATTGCACCATTTGTTGCCAGCGCTCCTGCATTGCTTTTGGGTCTTCATCAGATTTTCCGACAATAGTTAAAATTAGGTTTTTGGCCGATATTGGTTCAGTATGGCTACCATACATTTGTTTAATTTGGTGGTAATCTTTACCTGTTTCTTCGCGGTTATCATCTATTTTGGCTTCAAGTTGTCCGTTACCTTCCACATTGCCCAAGATACCCAGGTTCATTAACCCAAATTCCAGCTTGTCAAGAGTAAGCTTCAGGTCTGCTTTTTGCTCCAGATGTTTGTTCTCCTCAATAATCCTTGCCGTACCGTGTTTACAATTAAAATTTGTTGAGAATTCATAGGTTAACCTGCCTGTCCATTCAGCCTGAGACATATTAAGACTATATGTGGAAATTTGTTTTCCAATTCTGGTTTCCCTAAGTGGAGTTTTATTAACCGGAAGAATATCACAGGAGTTAAAAACAGTTATTTGAATAAAACCTGATTTATCATCAGGAGCTTTATATTTTATGTTAATGGGTTGCTGATCGAGCTTGAAAACACGATAGTTCGCTCCTGAACTGTAGCGGACACCATTCAGAATCTTACCTTCTGAACAGCAGACCAAAATGCGGTTAAATTCCTGAGAAGAGTTACTGTTTTTATCTCGAAAATCAGAGAGGTAAATTTTGATTTCTTCATCCGGTTCAATATTATCTTTTTCAGGTCTGATTACCGGTTCTTTGACACAATCATAAGTGCCCTCAAAATAATATTCAGGAATTGTTGACTTATCTTCTTTAACCGGAATACCTGCTAATTCTGAATTTTCACGATATGCTTGTACTATTTTATGATTTACAATATGAAATTCGTCACATGTGAGGATTGAAGCTATTTCAGCCTGTAAATTAGATACCATTATTTCAGGTGTTGCAGTAGAAAATTTTCTTTTGTAATCTGGTTTTAGATGTTCACAGTTTTTTTGTGCCCTGTCCCATATAGCCACATCCTCAGGAGGAGAATCGTAAGTAATAAAAAAGGCTTCAATTTCTTCAATGTTAAGTTGCTCACCCAAACATTTCTGATATTTATCGAATAGTTCCTGGTAATTTTCAGGAAGTGCAAGGTTCTCGCATTTCCCAATAAAAGCGGTACGGTTGCAATGCGAAATATCCTGTGCCTGACAAAGGTATGAGTAAAAGAGAATTGGGATTAACGTCAGAAAACAATTAAATAAAATTTTTTTCATGACCTGACTATTTTTTATTGCCCGGGCATCCCTGCAGGCATTTCCATAACATTATATCCTGCCGGTATTTCGAAAATCGACTCATCCGGAGTCCACGGCTCCACATCCTGCATTTCCATTCCTGAATTTTCCGAACCATCAATATGGTTTACCATTTTAATGGGAAATTTATATTTTTCAGAAATCCATATAGTAAACATCTTCTGGTTTGTATTATCCTCATTATACAATGAGGATTTTGTACATTTAACACCATTAATAGTTTCGGTTCCTTCCTCTTTCATTATTCCACTGTTCTGATAATACTCCATCGATTTTAGCGGATCGCTGCTCATGCTCATCGGGCTGGAAGCCGGACTTTTCATTGCCATTTTTTGTTGCGGCATTAATATGATAACTTCCTGTGAACCGCTTTTTACAATAACGGATCCTTTCTGACCGTCTTCATCAAAATCGTAACGGTAACCTGCATCAGATGAGTAGACATTAAAGTGTCGTTCTTTATTCATGGTTGTAAATACCATTTTTCCCTTGAACTGCGCAAGCAGTGGTAGGCTTAAGAAAATTGACAATGAGAGTAAGACGATTTTTTTCATTACTTCTAAAATTTTATAATTTATTGAATACAACTATTTATAAAATTGAGTACCCGGGGACCATTCGTTTCATAGTGCAATAATTTTTTATCGGTTCATAACATTTCTGATTACTTTACTTACATCGGTTTTTCTGTGTATATTGCTTTGCCGGGTACTTCGCTGAGGTTTTACAAGGCCTGTAAGTACCGCCAGTCCGATAATTAAAAACAGCAACGGAAAAGCAGCCATTAGAATATCATTGCCACTCACACCGGGTTTTAGTGCTGCCGAATCCGGTATTTCAGGATCATAATATACATCTATAGTTTTTCCGGCCGAAAATTCATCAACCAGTTCTTTTGCTTTAGTGATATTGCCTCCGGAATAAGAGCCGCTGGTATTGATTTTTGTCGAATTATATTTTTTCCCGTCCACTTCGTAGCTGTAATTTATACGGGCATCATACTGTGATCTCCCGTCTTTTGTCCAGCTATTCACTTCCGAGTTGGTAATAGTTCCACTTGTTTTAGGCCAGCTCTTAGATTCCCAACCATATTTTAAAGGTGGCCATCCCCAAAAATAAAATATCAGAGCACCAACTATTGTGAAAATAATTCCCAGTAACTTGCCATTATTTTTACGCTGTTTTTTCGGTTTTTTCGTTTGAATTTCATTCATGTGTTTAAATTTTATTGCTTTGTCCAGATTCTTGTATTTAAATTGAGATCGTTGACTATACCTGTAATTAGTATAAGAAATTGTATATTTTCTTCAATGAAGTTATAGTCTTGCACTGTTTTAAAAAGCCGGGTTTCAAACAGGTTCTTGTTCATACTAATTGCGATATACACTTTCGAATCCCGGAAAGAGAGGTAAATTTTGGTGTCCCATTTTCTTTTAAATTCAACAATCCGCTTCATCAGCGACGTGGAGAGGATGTACCTTGCCTCCACCTGGTCGTCGGAATAGACACAGAACTCTTTTTCGAATTCAGGGTCTTCAAGCTTAATGAGTTGTCCCCTTGAGGACATTGACTGCAGGCTTTGTCCGAATTTACCCAGCATACGTTCGGCCGTATCGGGGAGGACCACCGTGTATCCGTTAAAATTTTTATTGAAATCGGCCACAAAAAAGATTCCTTTGAAAATAAGATGTTGATGCTGTTTTTTGTTTGAGCCTGTACCTGTTGATGTCACATGCTTCCCTACCACCTCAGAAAATTCGAATGCTGTTTTGCCCATTTTCCCTTTAAAATGGTCTTCGCCGTGATAGTTATTGCAATATTTTTGAAATATACCGCTGTTAGTGAATTCTTCTCGCGAAACAGTGCCTTCAGGAGTGTATACAAGGTTTTTATCTACAAAACCTGCAATTTTGGAAATAATTTTATTTTTGAAGTTTTGTCTGTAATTTTTGCTGATTGCACTGATAGCAATAAATGCCAAGATGCCGGCCAGAATTTGAAAATACATGGTTGCACTTCCCCTGAACCTTCCGATTACCAGGATTATAATAACTCCAATGACTCCAATCAGAAGTACCTTGCGGTCTACTTGTTTTCTCTCCTGGTCCAGGTCTTTAAGGTCGTTAACCAATTTTAGGTCATAGAACTCTTTGAAATTTTTATAGTCACTCATCTGATTATTATCGTTAAAAATTTATAATTAATCTATTATGCAACAG
>CAZTAL010000114.1:0-38657 GCA_964611525.1 uncultured Prolixibacteraceae bacterium | reverse complement strand
CGGGGGTTTTAAGGAGGGCCCTTTCAGTATTTTTGCTTCGGTAAATCATAACCGTACAGACGGTCATCGTGATACTTCTGAGTTTAAGATTGTAAATGGATTTCTTAAGGCAGGTTATCAATTGAATAGTGACATTGATATCATGGCTGATATCAGTATCGCTGATTTCGAAGCACAGGATCCCGGTCCTGTTTATAATCCGGCTTTTTTTGGAATTGATATTCTCAGAGGAAAAGCTTCTCTTTCAGTAAAAAATAGTTTTAATAAAGTCGATGGAGGAATGATTGCCTTTTATAATTTTGGTAATCATGATCTTACTGATGGCTGGGTTTCGGAAGACTATCATGCCGGTATAAGTATTTACCAGGGATTGAAACTTTTTCCTGGTAATAATATTACATTGGGAATTGATTTTAATAAGGTGGCTGGCATCGGCAGTAAGGGTCTCGGAGCTGATGAATGGCAAAGTGCTTCAGATATAGCGGGATATACATATATTCAGCAAACTTTCAGGGAAAAATTAACTTTAAGTGCGGGCTTACGATTGGAAAAAAGTTCAATTTTTGGATTAGAAACAGTACCACAGGCAGGTTTATCATATTTCTTATCAAGTAATACAACATTGAAAGGATCATTTTCAAAAGGATTCAGGAACCCATCCCTTATGGAACTTTACCTTTATGCCCCAAATCCCGAACTTGACCCTGAGCGTTTATTGAATTATGAACTGGGATTTAGCAGACAAAGCAACAACAGGAAGTTACGTGCCGAATTGACAATCTTTTTAATCGAAGCTGAAAATATTATTGAGGTAATGACAAATGATAATCCCCCACCTCCACAAAAAAGGCAAAATGTCGGGTCCTTCACAAATAAGGGATTAGAGATGTCATTTAACTGGTCACTGAAAAGGAATTTTGGTATTTCATCCAATTATAGCTATCTTATACTTGACAAACCGCGACTTGCAGCTCCCAAAAGTCAATTTTATATTGAGGGAACTTATACCAAAAATAATTTCAGAGCAAATCTCTCTCTTCAGCAAATAGGCGGACTATATATTTACGTCGGTGATCCGGAACCTATAAAAGAAAACTATTCACTGGTAAATATTATGATGTCATATAAATTGATGAGAAATATTGAATTTTTTGTATCCGGGAAAAATTTATTAGATCAAAGTTATAGAATTAATTTTGGTTATCCAATGCCTGGCATCACTGTATTCTCGGGAGTGAATCTGAAGTTTTAAGTAGTATATTGTATTAATTTTGGTTTATTTTTATATGTTTTTATTAATTTAGAATGTCCAAAAATATTCTATTACCAAAATTTAAATTTTTTAAACGAACATAGGTTTTTTAAACATAAATTTTATAAAAGTAAATGGTTAAAAAGTTTAGACGAATAAAAAATAATGAATACAAGACGAACTTTTATTAAAACTTTGGGAACAGGTATTACAGCTTTTACGCTTGATGCAAAATTACCTGTTTCAGCTTTACATTTCCTAGGATCCAAATTTTCGGTACACGTTTTTACAAAATGTCTGCAATTTTTGAGTTATAGAGAGATGGCAGAAATTTTGGCGCGACAGGGATTTTACGGGGCTGACCTGACAGTTCGGCCGGGAGGACAGGTGTTGCCTGAAAATGTTGAGGCTGATCTGCCAAAGGCTGTCAGGGCTTTACGTGATGCCGGACTGGATACAGATATGATTGTAACACATATTACAAATGCTGATGACCCGTTAACAAGGAAAGTATTAAAAATTATGGCTAACCTTGGAATAGGACATTATCGAATGGGATATCTGAACTATGATAAAAATTTAACTATTCCGGAAAATCTTGATGCACATAAATTTACATTTGAAAATCTGGAAATAGTTAATCGTGAATATGGAGTACATGGTGCCTACCAGAATCACTCGGGCAAAAGAGTAGGAGGCCCTGTGTGGGATTTATATCATTTATTAAAAGATCGCGACCCTGAATTTATCGGAGTACAATACGATATTCGTCATGCTACTGTTGAAGGTAGTATTTCCTGGCCTCTTGGAATGAAACTAATAGCTCCCTGGATAAAGACCACAGCAATAAAGGATTTTATCTGGCAGAAGAATGAAAATAAGTGGATTCTCAAAAATGTTCCTTTGGGTGAAGGCATGGTCGATTTTGATACTTATTTTGAATTGTACAGATCTTTAAATATAAAAGGACCTGTTTCCATCCATTACGAATATGATCTGGGAGGGGCAGAACATGGGAAAAAGAATCCTTCAATGAGCCGAGAGGAAATATACTCCTGTCTCTTAAAAGATTTAGTTTTTTTAAAGAGCTGTCTTCAAAAATATAGATTATAACATTGTAAAATGAACTGGTCAAGAAGAAATTTTTTAAGAACAACTGGAATTGCCGCAGGAACAATGGCATCCATGCCTTTATTTTCAACAAAATCATTAAAAATGGGAAAAAAAATTACAATAATTGATACGAGTTCCGATTTTGAAAGGGAGCCGCTGATACGACCATTTGGGTTTAAAGGAGGATACATGACAGAGATATGGCAAACCGCAGCATGTATTAAATCAGCAAATAATTTTATCAAGCCAGGCTTATGTACACATAGTGTGCTTTGGTCTGATGCCAATGTTTTCAAAAAGTATTCAGAAAGTGGAGGTAATTCTTTAATGTATGCAATGACAAATTATGCTTTAAATTTATTAAAAGGAATTACTTTCCGCTCTCCTGTTGAACTTCTTGATCAGATTATAGATGAAGTTCATGAATATGGGAAAAAGATAACAGGAGTTAACGATTTGAGAAAAACATTTGCACTTAATTCTCTCGTTGGTATTGATAATGCAGTATGGAAACTTTATGCAACAGAAAATGATATTCGTACATTTGACGAAATGATACCCGAAGAATATCGTCCGGCACTTTCACATCATCATAGAATAGTTGCTGCCATACCGTTAATGGCTTATACAATTCCGGTTTCGGAAATAAAACAAGCGGCTGATGATGGATATTTCTTCATGAAGATCAAAATTGGCCAGCCGGGAACGCAAGAAGAGATGCTGGAAAAAGATAAGGAACGTTTAACCGAAATACACAGGGCAATAGGGCACTACCATACCGAACATTCCCAGAATGGAAAATTACCTTACTATTTTGATGCTAACGGCAGATATGAGAAAAAAGAAACCTTGCTTAAATTTATTGATCACGCAAAAAAAATTGGAGCTTTTGATCAAATTGCCCTTATTGAAGAACCGTTCCCTGAGAATTTTGATATAGATGTATCTGATATCCCTTTACGGTTGGCAGCGGATGAAAGTGCACATACAGACCATGATGCCATGGTTCGTATTCAAATGGGATATAAAGCCATTGCTTTAAAAGCTATAGCTAAAACACTAAGCATGACTATGAAGATCGCCAAAGTAGCTAGGGATAAAAAAATTCCCTGTTTTTGTGCAGACTTAACGGTGAATCCTATTTTGGTTGATTGGAATAAAAATGTTGCTGCACGGCTGGATCCATTTCCCGGATTGGGGACGGGTCTTTTGGAGACTAATGGTCATCAGAATTACAAGAATTGGTCTGTCATGGAGAGTTATCATCCATATACAAATGCGAGTTGGCGCAAAATAGAAGACGGTGTTTTTAAATTAGATTCCGGTTTTTATTCAAAAAGCGGAGGTATACTGACCGATTCGGAACACTATATGGCTATGTTTAAAGAGTTTAGGTAATAAATTATTTATTTAATAATGCATCTTTGAAAGATGACCGCACACAACGGAACCCTATGTATGATTTGGCAGTATCCTGATATTCATAGCTCCGGGTGGCATTGCGGATGAAATATGTGATGTCCTTCCAGGAACCACCGCGGATTACTTTTCTTTTCATTACCGGCGGATCGTCAGTAGCAGCATCATATTGAATTTCGGGATTGAAATCATGCATAATATTGTAGGCAGCTTCGTAAAATGCAGAGCTGGTCCATTCGGCAACATTCCCAGCCATATCATACAGCCCATAATTATTCGGTTCAAATTGTCCAACTTTCATTGCGGTTGTGGTAGTAGGACTATCTGCTACGTAATTACCCCGCATGGGTTTCAGGTTTGCTACATAGCATCCCTGAACGTCTCTGACATAATAACTTCCCCATGGGTAAATATTATTTTGTAATCCGCCGCGGGCAGCATATTCCCATTCAACTTCAGTAGGAAGACGGTAATCGTGAGGCGGACTTTCATTCAGCCGGTTGCTGAAATCCTTGTAAAGATCAGTACGCCAATTACAGAAAGCTTTTGCCTGTTGCCATGTTACGCCAACAACAGGATAATTATCAAAGGCGACATGTGAAAAATATTTGAGGGTAAATGGTTCATTATAAGTATAAGTAAAATCACGTATCCAGCAGAGGGTATCGGGAAAAACCGGAACTATCTCATGTATTAAAAAGGAGCTACGGTTGTTGACAGGTGTTTCCTCTCCATCTTCATTGAATACTGTACCTTCGTATCTTTGTGTTTCATAATTATAACTGTTTTCTCTCCGTGCTGCCTGCTTAAAATCTATATAGTAATAATCGTAGAAAAGTTTACGGGTATCAATTTCTTTATGGAATGCCAGACGTTCCTCTTCAGGAATATATAATTCTTCCATTGCCATCTGGTAATCCGGATTACCCCATTCAATTTTTTCATTCCAGTTAATGTTCGGATTTTCAATTGGTACACCATTTTTGTCTTCAGTATTCAAAAATTCAGGATATGTCCGGCCTAATAATTTCCGGGCAATTGAATCACGGACCCAATGAACGAACTGTCTGTACTCGTTATTTGTGATTTCTGTATCATCCATCCAAAAGGATGCTACTGATACCCGTTTATTGTTATTTGAAATTTGATGTAGCTGATCCTCAGATGGTCCCATGAGAAAGGACCCACTTTTGATATAGACCATTCCAAAAGGCGTTGGCTCAAACCAGTTTTTTGATTTCCTTTCACCACCGGGAAGGAATTGATGAATCTCGCTACGGCATGAATGGAAAAGCAAACCGGTAATTAATACGATATATAATTCTACTTTTCTCATTCTTATTTTACAAATTATACCTTTGTTTGACTTATTTTGATAATTTAAGGATAAAGAAAGTTGTAAGGTATTTTTTAATATTTAAGCCTGAATATTTACTTCAGAAATATTATACACTGTTATTCTCGCCTTATCCTTTTATATCTTTTGATATATCCTTTTTAAAGGTGAAATAATTTGTAATAAAATTTAATATTCCCAGAGATCCTGTTCAAAATTGAATATTTCTTCTTCAATTCTTTTTGACTCAAGCATAGCATCTTTGCCGCTCAGGTAGGCACTTATGTCACGATTATTGAATACATTGGATTCTTTAACAATATAACTGTTAAAAAATCTTTTTATGAACAATTCGTCGAATGTCATGGATTGAGCCTCGTTATAAGGATTTAATACCAGACTTGTTGCAAGCAGGTTGCGTACTTCAGGATAATATACCCAAAATACTTTCTGGCGTTGAATCTGACCTGTTTCATCATTTTCACGGACAAATTCACGAATAGGGCAAATACCTATTATTCTTACATTCAATGCAGAAGCTTGTTTATCGAAATACCACTCTTCCTTGATCATATATTGTTTAATTTCATGAGGCCTGATCTCTCCCTCAACTTCAACTGTTTTTCTTTCTCCTGTATCAAAATCAATAGTCTCTTCGGTTGTGGTTTCTGCACCGAAAGCATCCTGAACTTGCTCGAATGTCATCGGAACTTTGAAATCATCGTCCAGTCGTGCATCATAAGGAGTGATTTGTCCGTTTTTGATACCTTCAAGCAATAGAGATATAAGATTTACACGACCATCCATTTCGTCAGTTGGAAAATATAGTGTATGGTTCATCTTTTCGCGCAAATCAATTATGCGCCATATTGTTTTCGACCAGAAAACATCTGCTTCCCTTACAGAAGACAATGGCATAGGTTTTTTTTGATGAACATCTCTAATATTATAGGCGCCATTCACTATTTGTGCATTAGTTTGTCTCGACTGAAACATAACTATAAACATAACTGTTATTACAAAAGAAATAATTAACTTCTTCATATTAACGGATTTTAAAAGAAATCGGATCAAGATCACGGGTTTCGCCATCATCACCAACTGCTTTAATATTAGCAATATATACCAGACTGTTTGGATTCAATCTCCTGAATTGTTCTTTTTGATCTTCGGTAAAGCGGTTAGAAGTTGATTCCCATATACTCACATAGCCGCCGGTTCCTGAAACCTGTACGTTAAACTGGGTCACAGTATATTTAAAATCAAAGTCAAAATCTTCAAGGACAGCCATAACTCCGTCTTCAACAAGCAAGCGTTCTTTACGGATAGTACCACCTGATTGTCCTGCTACCTGGGCCATAGGATCCGGTACTCTTTTGACTCTCCAGTTCGTAGTTCCGAGCAACCGTCTGTCCCCTCCTATATTTGCAAAAACAGACACCTTTGTCCTCCGTCCCATTTCATCAAGTTCAGTCGGCTGGATAATATAACTGGTACCTTTTTTTGTCACTTTACCATTTGTCATGCTAACTTCCAGGTTTTCCTGAGGAACTCCGCCGCCGCCAACATCAAAGGGATTGTCGAGTCCTCTGTAAAAAACATTCATCCGTGTGGCCGACATAGTAACACTTGGTTTTGTTACCTGATAGTCCTGCCTGAAGGGATAATTTCGTATTAATCCTTCCGGTGTTTTGTATTTGATAAGGCCGTTCCATGTAAACATACCCGGTTCAGTGGTTTTTATACGGTATGTTGCTTTTCCGTCTTTTACAGGAACTGAGCGATTATTAATAATTATTTCAGGTTGCTGTGTGGTATCTTCGGCAGCCAGAAAGACTTCTGCGATATATTCATCACCCTGTAGCACAATATTGGAATTAGGAATAACGCGGGCTCCTAATTTATTAAAGGTAAAAGATCCTGCATCAATCTGTCCAAAGAGGTAATTTATAACAATTGCTTCTGAATTTTTTATATCAATTTGAATTTTTGAGAGCAAAGTTAAAATGGCAATCAGCGGTTTATCGAGGAAATACTCTGTTTCCCAGGTATCGGCTTCACCACCTTCTTTCAAATTTACCGGAGGATCGGAAATATCCAGAGAGCTTATTATTGTGTTTCTTAATTCTGCATCTTCTTCCGGGATCATCTCAGTTAAAGTATTTCTGTATTCATTTATATGTTCTTTCAGTATGGTTGCATTATTTTGTGTTATCATGAATTCCGAAGGAGAATTCAGATCATCCTTCTTATTAAGAATTAATGTATCTCCACTCTCAGTAACTAAGTAAAAGTCATCAGATTGGATTGTAGTCTCACTGTTGACCGGTTTATAACCTGAATTTTTCACTAAATTTTCTTTTAAGGTTGAAATGTAAGAAACCATTTCAGCAGTTCTGGCTTTAATAAGATCAGCTTTTTCTTTCCATTCACCAACTTTGGCAGCATTTTCAGCATAAGCCTGATTAAATGAAGCATATACCTGTGCATTTTTCATGTCCACTGTTTCCAGGGTTTGAATGAGGCTGGAGTCCACGATTTCAAAAGCATCAAGAACCTCCGCCGCAACATTTAATGCTAACATTGCAGTGAGTACAATGTACATCATGTTTATCATTTTTTGCCTCGGTGTTTCCGGACAATATTTAAGAGCCATACTTAACTGTAACTTTTAAAATTTACTTTTTGTAACTCATTGCCCCAAGCATATTACCATAAATAGTATTAAGGGCTTCCAAATGTTGATTTAAATTTTCAGCGTTTTCTTTGTACTTCTGTAGTTCAGCAACAGATGATGCTAAAATTTCGTTCATTTGGTTCAGATCACCACTGAATTTACGGCTTGCTTCAAACTGATTTTTAGTTCCTTTAAGTTGCTGTTCAAAGCTTTGATTTAAAGCATTTAGGTTGCTGTTAAGCTTTTCCAGGTTGCCGGAATACTGCTTGGATCCTTCACCGATATTTTTCATTTCAGTTGAAATGGAATCAGAAGCGCTATTAATATTATCAGCAATTTTTTTTCCGGTTTCAGAAAGATTTGCTGTAAATTCTTCACTACTTTTTTGCAATTTTTCGATAGATATTTTCCCGGTCTCCGAAAGTTGCTGTGAAGCACTGGAATAAGATTCAATTAGTTTGTCTACCGACGAGTTTATTGAATCGTGGGCGCGTTTGTTGATATCTGCAAGCGAATTCATTGATTCAGAAGCCTGGTTAAGATTTTTAACGTATAAATCAGTTGCAAGCGTTGCTGTAGATATATCACTGATTCCGTGGGCAGCAGCAGATAATTCATTTAAGCCTTTATTAACTTTTTGCAGCAATTCAGGTGATAATTCGGACGATGCCAGTAATTTATCAATACCAGTTTTATTTTGTGGCCTGAATTCCTCTAATTCAAGCATTTCATAGTCTTCACGTAATTCCGGATAAACCTTTGACCATTCAGGCATTTCAAGCGGTGGTTCAAAGGCTGACAAGAAAAAGATGAAAGCTTCTGTTATCAGTCCAATAGTCAGGAATAGTCCTGAATATTGCCAATGCTGCAGTTTAAAAAGTGCTCCAAGCATTACGATTGATGCGCCCCATCCATAGACATATCCCATGAATGTTTTCCATCGTTTTGTTTTAAATATTTCTCCCAGATTCATTTTAATAAATTATAAGTATTATTGATTTTTTTAATCGAATTCTTCTCCAAAGGTAGAACGTACACATCGAAATCCGATAAAGGACTTAGTTGTATCCTGGTATTCAAAGCTTCTGGTAGATACCTGGGTAAAGTAAGCTATATCTTTCCAGGAACCTCCTCTGACTACTTTTCTTTTCATTACCGGCGGATCATCAGGTCTTGCGTTATAAGTAAAAGTGGGGTTTAAATCACTGAAATAGGCATATCCTGCTTCGTCATAAGCAGTTTCTGTCCATTCCGCCACATTGCCTGACATATCATAAAGTCCGTATTCATTAGGTTCGTAGCTTCCCACTTTCATGGCGGAAATGCCCCCGTCTTCTACATAATTTCCTCGGAGAGGTTTAAAATTAGCTAAGAATACGCCGTCTTCATCCCGGGAATAGTATCCACCCCACGGGTACATCGAAAATTCTTTTCCTCCACGTGATGCATATTCCCACTCGACCTCGGTTGGCAAACGGTATGCCTGCAAAGAAGGTTGTCTTTTAGAAGTAAGATAGTCGTTTTGTATTTTGGTACGCCAGTTGCAGAATGCCATGGCTTGTTTCCATGTAACTCCCACCACCGGGTAGTCATCGAAACCAGGATGCCAAAAATATCTGGTAGCCCATGGTTCATTATAGGAATATGTAAAGTCTCTTATCCAGCATAAAGTGTCGGGATAAACATGTACTTTGTCGTTCATGATAAATGAAGACCTGTTTTCAATAGGTCCTAGTTCTCCCTGACTGTCATAAACATTACCTTCATACTGTTCTGTTTCGTAATTGTAGCTATTCGAACGTTTGGCCGCTTGTTGCAAATCAATCCACCAATAATTATAAATCAGTTTTCTTGTATCGATTTCTTTTTTACCAAAAAACCGTTCTTCTTCGGGAATAAAAAGGTCTGTCATCGCCATTTGGTAATCAGGATCATCCCATTCAATTTTTTCGTGCCAGTTTAATTTTGGTGGATCTATTGGTGTTCCATGCCTGTCTTCAGTAAGGAGAAATTCCGGATATTGATCTCCCAACATAGTGCGGGCAATAGAATCTCTTACCCAATTAACAAATTGACGGTATTCATTATTAGTAATTTCGGTATCATCCATCCAAAAGGCTTCCTGGGAAACTGTTTTTGTGGGTAGGACAGACATGGCAGGATCTTGGTCGCTGGGGCCGATGTTAAAACTTCCTCTTCTGACATACACCATTCCATATGGTTGTGTTTCACTCCATTTTGGCCTTTTTTGTACCCCTACAAGTTCTCCGTTACCGGATTTGTTACATCCTGAGAAAACAAGAAGACTCAAGATTACAGTTACAATTAAAAGAAGTCTTTTCATCTCATTAATATTTATTTTTTAGATATGAGACGTAACTCGCATAAATTAAAATCACATTCACTTCAATTTAATAATTATGCTTGTCATACAGCTCAATAAATATGGCTTTTTATAAATATCTTACACTTTTATATTTTTTATTCCGGTCACGCTCCAAATCTATCGAATAATTTATAAATAATTCATGGGATGCAAAACCATAGTATCCAATAGCAGAGGTTACCAGATCAAATGAATATCCTACTTTTAGACCATTAAACATTTCAATTCCCATTAACAGTGCGACAGCATCGTTTACCCGGTATGAAATACCTCCCCAAAATCTGTCATCATATATTATGTTTGTATTTACATCCAATTGCCATGCGGCAAGGTCAGTTTTAAACAGAACTGATGGCCGTAACTCAAATAACGGATTTGTTAATTTTATATTGTATCCACCCATAAAATAATAATGTCTTGATAAATATGTACTTACAAGCTCAGCATATTTTATGGCTGCCTGATTAATATGAGTTACGGAAACACCCACATAGTATTGATTTGAAGCAAGATACATGCCACCTCCGAAATCAAAAGCCATTTGGCTTGTTTCTCCTTGTGGAATTGCCGGGTCCGAGGTTGGTTGAGTGTAAATTCCAAAGTCATCTTCCGGAATTTCCCATTTCCCATTGATATTTTTGTTTACTAAACCAACCGATAAGCCTAGTCCTAGGTTTCCGAAGCTCATTTCAGTTTTATACGCATAACTAGTATGTATCATTATATTATTTTCAAATCCCAATTCATCACTTACAATATTTAACCCGAGTCCGCCTGGTCCTCCGAAAATATTTAGTGCTGCATCTACACTAAATACTAATGTTTCCGGAGCCCCCTTTATTCCTGACCATTGGTAACGTTTTAAAATTAATCCGTTAATTGCGTCCTCCGCTCCTGCAAACCCCGGGTTTACTCCTAATTTGTAATACATATTATTTGTAAATTGAGGATCCTGCTGGCTTATTGAAACCAGACTAAATCCAATTAACAAATATAGTAAAGAAAATAATTTTTTCATACTACTTCATCCAGGCGTCACAAACAAAAAATTCATTCCAGGTTAAAGAAATAAAAAAAAGTTATTTGTAGCAAACTTCTGTTAACCCGGTTTGCAAAGAACGAGTGTATTTTCTTATTATTTTGATAAAGCATCCATTTTTTGAACAAATTTAAGCCATTTTCCTGGTATTTCATTATTTGCTGCCTTAAAATATTCGTTTTCTGAACATGCTATATGGATTTTTTTACCTGAAACAGATTTAATTTCATACCACCATCGACCGGATAAAGAGTCTTGTAAAAATATAACAGGCTGTTCCAGTCCATTAATATTTACCTTATAAATTATTTTTTTTTCACTATCAGGCTTATTAATAAAACCATCAAGAAAATACCATATAATTTCCCCTGCCAGTTTTATCGTTATATTATTTTTATCTTTAGCCGGGTATAATTCAAAAAGGCCAAAGACTTTTAAATTATTGCTCATTCCTGCGAATCTTGCCAGTTGGCATACCTCTTCCCCACGCAGGCCATTAGGATTTTTTTGTCCTGAACCGGGAGCGGTTGTATAATTTACAACTCCCATATCCAGAGATATGACATTAGAATTACGAAGAAGGGGTTCCGATTGTAAAAAATTATCCCTAAGTTGTCCGAGTCGCAAATATTCCCCGTAACGACTATATTTCCCGGTTAATTTTTCACCGACAAGATGATTTTGATAACCAATCAGGTTGAACTGGAATATTTTGGGTAATGATTTGAAAATTGCTGAAAGGTAATTGGAAGAGTTGAATTGTTCTACTCCTTTTTTTACATCAAGAACGGCATCTATATTTGATAAAGTAAAAAAATCTTCGTTTTTGAAGGCATCACAAATGCCAGCAGTTAAATCCTGACTGCCTCCAATAAAGACAGGAACTATTTTTGAAGCATTAAAAAAATCTGTTATGTCTCTTATAGCAAGCAGAGTACCTTTTTTACTTTTTGCTGGTTTAAGATTTCCAAAATCTGCGATAGTAATTTTTTTGCCTGGTGAGGCAAGGCAATATAATTGGTTTCTTATTTTATCTGGAGCAGAAAAAGTTTTACCTGAATATATTCCATCATCAAAGGGTGCCCCGACGATAGCAATATCATAATCCTGTATATTTGAATTGGTGAGTTTTTTTGTTGCATCGGCTATTTCCGGTCCCATACTATATTTTTTGAAAGTATGGCTTTCTGTCAAATCAGAAAAATTAACAGGATCAAAGTAATCAAGGATATCCATTAATATTTTTTTACAAAAATAAAGTCAAATAATCAAATTATTTGCCTTTTTGATCGTTTCTTTTTTTATTTTTTTTAGATTTCGATGCTGGTGACTGCTGAATAATTTTTTTACAATCATCCAATGATAGCTTTTCGGCATTAATATTTCTTGGAATTTTGTAATTTTTTTCTTTGAATGAAATATATGGTCCCCACCTTCCTTTCAGGATTTTAAGATCAGGTTCCTGTCCGAAAGTCCTGATAACTGCTTTTTTTTCTTTTTCCCTTTTGGCTTCTATAAGTTTTATTGCGCGTTCAAGTCCGATAGTAAACGGATCATCCTCTTTCCGAAGTGAAACAAATTTATTATTATGTCTTATATATGGCCCAAATCGTCCTATATTAACTGTTACTTTATTATTTTCATATTCACCTAATTCCCTGGGCAGTTGAAAAAGCTCTAAAGCTTCATCTAGAGTTATTGTTTCCAGATGTTGTCCCGGACGGAGACTGGCAAACTGTGGTTTTTCATTATTTTCGTCAGATGATGATTCACCTAATTGAGCTAACGGACCGTAACGTCCTATCTTTACTGAAACCTGTTTGCCTGTTTTGGGATCTATACCGAGGATTCTTTCACCCTTTGAACGCTCAGAATGTTTAAGAACATTTTCTACCTTGCCATGAAAAGGCTGGTAAAAGTTATCTATCATTTTGTTCCAGATTTTTTCACCTTCAGCTATATCATCAAAATCTTTTTCGACACTAGCAGTAAAGTTATAATCCATGATTTGTTCAAAATTTTCCATTAAAAAATCATTTACTACCATTCCGATATCTGTCGGGAAAAGTTTTGATTTTTCCGTTCCTGCAATTTCTGTATTCTTTTTTGTTGTAATTTTGTCTTTTGTTGCGTGTATAATATTGTATTCCCGTTCAAAACCGGGTCTGTCTTCCTTGACAACATAATTACGGTTTTGGATGGTCGTGATTGTCGGGGCATAGGTCGAAGGTCTGCCAATGCCAAGGTCTTCCAGTTTTTTTACCAGTGATGCTTCCGTATACCTTGGTGGCCGCTGAGAAAAGCGCTGTCTTGCAACTATAGATTCCATTTCAAGTGAATCATTCACTTTTACAGGCGGTATAATTTGTTGTCCGTAAGAGTTATTATTATTATTTTCTTCGTTTGATTCAAGGTATACTTTCAGAAATCCGTCGAACAAAAGAACCTCACCGGTTGCAATAAATTTTTCAGGAGAATTGGAAATAGTGATATCAACAGTTGTTTTTTCAAGTTTTGCATCGGACATTTGTGAAGCAACTGTTCGTTTCCAGATAAGTTCATATAAACGTTTTTCCTGCGATGATCCTTCTATAGTTTCTTTATTTATATAGGTCGGACGGATAGCTTCATGAGCTTCCTGGGCACCTTTCGATTTAGTTTTGTATTTTCTGATTTTAAGATATTTTTCGCCATGAGAGGAAATAATTTTTTGTTTTGCGGTATTAATAGCTAGATTGGAAAGATTCACCGAATCTGTACGCATATATGTTATTTTTCCACTTTCATATAAACGTTGGGCAAGTGCCATTGTTTGTGATACCGAAAATCCCAGTTTCCTGCTGGCTTCCTGTTGCAGGGTGGATGTAGTAAATGGTTGAGCAGGGGATTTTTTAGCTGGTTTTTTTTCTAATTTACCTACTTTAAAACTGGCAGAACGGCATTTTTCAAGAAAAGTATAGGCTTCTTCTTTAGTTGAAAATTTTTTTGAAAGGTCTGAATTCAGACTGGATATTTTCCCTTTTTCATCTTTTAGAAGAAAGCTGCCGGTTACTTTATAGTATGATTCACTTTTAAAATTGATTATTTCACGCTCACGGTCTACAATTAAACGAACGGCTACAGATTGAACCCTTCCGGCAGATAAATAGGGTTTTACTTTTCTCCACAGAACAGGCGAAACTTCAAATCCCACAATACGGTCAAGGACTCTCCGGGCTTGTTGGGCATTGACAAGATTTTCATCAATGAGGCGGGGATTTTTAAGAGCTTTTTCAATTGCATTTTTAGTAATTTCGTGAAAAACAATACGTTTTGTTTTTGAGCTATCCAGTTTGAGTACCTCTTTAAGGTGCCATGCAATAGCCTCACCTTCGCGATCCTCATCAGATGCAAGCCAGACGGTTTTCGCCTCTTTCGAAAGTTTTTTCAGTTCGGTTACAATTTTCTTTTTATCCTGTGTGATCACATACCGGGGTTGGTAATTATTTTCGATATCAATACCAAAGTCCTTTTTTTTCAAATCGCGAATATGGCCCATACAAGAAGTAACAAAATATCCTTTTCCGAGAAATTTTTCTATAGTTTTGGCTTTTGTCGGCGATTCTACAATTACGAGGTTTTCTTGCATATTATTTATTGTTTGGTAAAAAAAATTTTTGCAAAATAAATAAAATGAATTGCTAAGTTCAAAATTTAATTAGTTTTATTATGGTAATGAATTCAGTATAAAAACTAAAATTTTTATTTATAAAATTTTTATGCTTTTTGTATATAATTGAAAATCAGCCTTGTAAATTTTACAACTTGTCTGAAAAGGGTGCTAAGCGCCTTTTTAGACTGTACTCAGTAATTAATTAAATAAAAAAAATAATATAACTTTAGCAACATACGTTTTGTCAGTTAAACATATATATTTGTTGCAAATTCAATAATAGTGTCATTAATGTCAGGGAAAAATAATAAAAATTGGGGAAAATATATTAAATGGTGCTGGGCGTTATTTATAACGTGCATCATAGGAGTATTAGTATTCTTTTTTCTGATTGCCCGGGGTTTTTTCGGATTTATGCCCACTTTCGAAGAACTGGAAAATCCTCCTAATATACTTGCGTCTGAGATTTATTCGGCAGATGGAAAGATAGTGGATAAATATTTTATAAGAGAGAACCGTACATATGTCGGATATGAAGATTTGCCTCAACATTTAATTGATGCTCTGATAGCGACTGAAGATGTACGTTTTTACAGGCACTCGGGAATAGATTTGAGGGGTTTGGTACGTGTTTTCAAGGGTATAATAACCGGAGATACAAGTTCGGGAGGAGGCAGTACTATAAGCCAGCAACTGGCTAAAATGTTGTTTCCCCGTAAAAATTTTTCGAATAATTTTGAATTGGTTCTCCGTAAGTTCAAAGAGTGGGTTATCGCAGTTAAACTGGAAAGGAGTTATACTAAAGAGGAAATAATATTAATGTATCTTAATAAATATGATTTTTTAAATCTTGCTGTAGGGATAAAATCAGCCGCCATTGTTTATTTCAGTTTACCTCCGGAAGCTCTTCAGCTTCATCAGGCTGCGATGTTGGTAGGCATGGCTAAAAATTCTTCGCTCTATAATCCGGTTCGTCGTCCTGAGCTCGTTAAAAAGCGCCGCAACATAGTTCTGAATCAGATGGAAAAATATGGTTATATCGATAAATCTGATCGTGATTCGGTAAAACAACTTCCTCTTGACCTGAATTATAACAAGGTGGATTACAGAAGTGGCCCGGCTCCTTATTTCCGTGAATATTTAAGGCTCACTCTTACTGCTCATAAACCTGACAGAAAGAATTATGCCTCCTGGCAGACACAAAAATTCAAAGAAGATTCAGTGGAATGGGAAACTAATCCTTTATACGGATGGTGCAATAAGAACGTTAAACCTGATGGTGAAAATTATGATTTATATTCTGACGGGCTAAAAATTTTTTCCACAATAGATTCCCGCATGCAGCAATATGCTGTTGAATCAGTTAAACACCATCTCAAGAATGATCTTCAGCCTGAATTCGACGGTGGGATGAAATATTTGAATAATCCGCCTTTCGCAAATAATATGACCCCTAAGCAGGTTGAGGAATTAATCAACAGGGAAATCAGACAAAGTGAAAGGTTCAGGGTTTTAAATGAAGCTGGTAAGAACTTCACTGAAATAAAAAGAAATTTCAGGGAGCTGGTGGAGATGACCGTTTTTTCATGGGAGGGCGAAATAGATACCGTTATGTCACCTCTTGATTCTATAAAATGGTATCTGCGGTTTTTCTGCTCGTCCTTTATGGCTATGGAAACTGAAACGGGAAAGGTTAGAGCATATGTAGGAGGTCCTGATTATAAGCATTTCATGTATGATATGGTTACAGGGGGAAAAAGACAGGTAGGTTCCACAGTTAAGCCTTTCGTTTATACCCTTGCCATGCAGAACGGATTAACTCCTTGCACAAAAGTTCCTTATGTAAGTCAGCAGTTTCAACTTCCGGATGGGACAATATGGGAGCCCAAGGATGCTGAAAAGGATGAAGAGAATGAGGGTAAGCTTGTTACTCTCAAATGGGGGCTGGCTCAGTCACGGAATAAAATTACAGCCTGGGTAATGAAACAGTTTACTCCCCAGGCTGTCGTCGAGTTAATGAAACGTATGGGAGTATATAGTCCTATTGACCCTGTTCCTTCAATGTTTTTGGGAACATCAGATATTACTTTATATGAGATGGTTGGCGCATTTAATACTTATGCTAATCAGGGTGTTTTTATAAAACCTTATTTTGTTACCCGTATAGAAGACCGTTATGGTAATGTTATAGCTTCTTTTCAGCCTGAGCGACACGAAGCTATTGATGAGCAAACAGCTTATCTGATGATAAACCTGCTTCAGGGAGTTGTTGACAGGGGCACTGGCATAAGATTGCGCGTCCGTGAAGGTTATGGGCAGTTTAAAATGCCTATTGCCGGTAAAACCGGAACCACTCAAAACCATTCCGATGGCTGGTTTATGGGAATTACACCTAAGCTTACTGCCGGTGTATGGACAGGTGCGGATTTACGGAGTATTCATTTTAGAACAATCAGCTCGGGACAGGGAGCCAATATGGCTCTTCCCATCTGGGGTTACTTCATGAAAAAGGTACTGGCAGATGAATCTCTGGGCATTACTGAAGATATGGAGTTTAAAAAACCTGATGGATTCAATATAAACCTTGATTGTGACAATGAACAACAAGTGCCATCAGATTTTAATGATTTCTTGTAAAATAGTCCTTTATTTTAATCCGCTTCTTTCCAGAAGGGCGTCCACAGTCGGTTCTTTACCGCGGAAACGTTTATACAGTACCATGGGATGTTCTGTTCCGCCCTTTTCTAAAATATTTTTTCGGAAAGAGTCTGCTACTTCTTTATTGAATAAACCTTTTTCTCTGAACAGGCTGAAAGCATCTGCATCAAGTACCTCCGCCCATTTATAGCTGTAATATCCGGCAGCATATCCGCCTGCAAACAAATGTCCAAATTGAGTTGACATGCAAGCACCTTCTATAACAGGAAATATCCGTGTTTTTTTCCATGCTTTTTCTTCAAAAGTTTTTATATTCCCATCGAAGGTTTTGGTGAGAGTATGCCATGACATATCGAGATAACCAAAACTTAATTGTCTGACAGAATTGTATCCGGCCAGAAAATTACGGGATGCTTTAATTTTTTCAACCAGTTCTCCCGGAATTTTTTCATCAGTTTGGTAATGTTTGGCAAAGCGGTCCAGAAATGTCTTTTCAACTGCCCAGTTCTCCATAATTTGTGAGGGAAGTTCTACAAAATCACGATAAACATTAGTTCCTGAAAGACTTGAATAAGTGGCATTAGCAAGTATTCCGTGTAGGGCATGTCCGAATTCGTGCATAAATGTTTCAACTTCTGAAAAAGTAAGAAGTGCCGGTTTGGTTTTCGTGGGACGGGTAAAATTCATTACAACAGTAATATGAGGCCTGGAATCAATACCTTTTTCTTTCCACTGGCCTTTGAAATCATTCATCCATGCTCCGCTCTGTTTTCCATGACGGGGATGGAAGTCAGTGTAAAGTACTGAAAGGAATGTCTCGTCTTTGTCATATACTTCGTAAGGAACTACTTCCTTATGGTAAACAGGAATCTTTTTATTGGGCTTGAATGTAATACCATATAGTTCGGTAGCCAGGCCAAATACTCCCTTTACCACGTTGTTGAGCTCAAAATAAGGTTTCAGCATTTCATCATTAAGGTCATACTTCTCATTTTTTAGTTTTTCACTGTAATATGCCCAGTCCCATGGCATTATTTCTTCTTTGAATCCATGCTTTTTAGCCACGACTTCTATTTCAGTTTTTTCTTTAAGTGCTATTTTAAATGAAGCGTCATAAAGATCATCAAGAAGCTTGTAAACTCCATTTGTGTTCATTGCCATACGTCTTTCAAGCACGTAATCGGCATAATTATCATATCCAAGAAGGTTGGCCAATTTCAGCCTTAGGTTAACTATGCGCCTGACATTTTCCCGGTTGTCGAATTTGTTCTCTTTAAATGATTTGGAATTGTATGCCATGTAAAGTTCCTTACGTAAATTACGGTTATCTGTATATTTCATGAAAGGCAGATAACTCGGCATGGATATATCAAAAATCCATCCTTTTTTCTTTTTTGACTTTGCTTTTACAGTAGCAGCTTCGAGGGAACTTTCCGGCAATCCTTTCAGCAGGTTTTTATCAGTTATGTGTAATTCATAGCTGTTTGTCTCCTGTAAAATATTATCATCAAATTTAAGTGTAAGCATTGACAATTCGGCGCTGATCTCTCTGAATCTTAATTTATCTTTTTGTGAAAGGTTTGCTCCCTGACGGATGAAATTAAGATAGGTGTTTTCAAGAAGGGTTTGTTGTTCGGCATTTAAATTCAGTTCATTTTTTTGATTGTAAACATTTTTGATTCTTTTGAATAATAAGGGATTAAGAGTTATATCGTTTCGATATTTTGTGAGTAATGGTGAAATTTGCTGTGCAATTTTTTGTAATTCATTACTTGTTTCAGAATTTAAAAGGTTAAAAAATATTCCTGCTGTACGATTCAGTAAACGCCCGGATCGTTCAAGTTTAACAATGGTATTTGCGAAAGTGGGATTGCTTTTGTTTTCAGTTATTAATTTTATTTCTTTTTCACCTTCTTTTATAGCTTTTTTGAAAGCCGGCATGAAATGTTCATTTTTAATCCGGTTAAAAGGTGCTGTTTGATGTGGAGTTTTAAATTTTTCCAGTAACGGGTTGGTCTGTGCATTTAACATTTTAAAACTTGTTATAATTATCAAAATCAATAGATTGGCTTTCATCGTATTACTATATATTATTATAATGCTGTTTAGGAAATATACCCGGTGAATCGGGGTTAAGTTAATTACAGATTTTATGCATGTAAAGAAACATTAAAGCTTACAAATATTACAATTTTCAGTTAATAATGTTCAATACAAATATAAATGAATTAATTTTTTCTTTTTTAAAGTCATCGGCGATTTTTTTCTGCAAATTTTTGGGAGGAAAATTAATTGGTTATGATAATATTATATCTCAGGGAATAATGCATTGGTAATTATTATTTTTTTATATTAAGATAGTGGTAAATTGTATTATATGTATTATACTCAGGAAGTTTAATCTTCGGGATCCTTCCAGTCTCCGTTTTCCCTGATAAGAAGTTCAAGCTCCTCTACAGCATCTTTATACGGAATTTGTTTTTTAACGGGATGCAGACCTTTGTATAAAGTAACCTTATTGTTACCTGCACCAACAAAACCATAGTCTGCGTCACCCATTTCCCCCGGGCCGTTTACTACACATCCCATGATAGCGATTTTTAAATTTTCCAGGTGTTTAAAATGGGTTTTAATTTTTTGGGTAGTTTCATGCAGATCGAAAAGAGTGCGACCACAACCCGGGCATGATATAAATTCTGTCTGGGTCATCCGCATCCGGCTGGCTTGTAAAATTTTGAAACTTATATCTTTAAGTTCGGTAAATGTAATTTTGTCATTTTCATTGGTAATACATAAACCATCTCCATAACCATCGATCAGTAATCCACCCAGATCGCAAGAGGCTTTTATTTGTAAGTCTTCCCTCCTTGTTTCATTATATTTTCTGTATAGAATTACAGGCACTTTCCAGATATGGGTTTCAAGACTCATAAAGAAAGCACGTAGTTCAGCAAGTGGATTTTTGTTAAAACTTTCAAGGATAAGTACTGTTTTCCGGGTCTGTTTTAATTTCATAATTATTTCCGGATTTTTTTCCATAAAGCGGTCGAAATCCGCCTTGTTAGTTCTTATGAATTTCATTCTTCCCCAGCGGGTACTTTCAAAAAGATACTCTTCAAGCGATATTAGAGGGTAGCTTTCATAATGAATATTTAAGATTTTGTTTCCCGAAAGGAAAAAATCGGGTACTAGTTTGCCGCGTACCGGAAGCATCTCTTTAAGACTGCGATCTCCCAGATCGGCAACAACTACCGGTTTTTCTTCACCTCCCATATTCAGGACGGGCCGGGTTGATCTTCTTTCATATTCAAAAGGATTTGTTTGAGCAAATAGGTTAGCAGTTATTGGTTCATGGTTGATATAAGATTTGAAATGGTTGATAAGTTTTTGTGCCACAGGAATTTCATTTACAGGATTTTCAGTAAGAGATACCCTGATTGTATCTCCGATACCATCAGCAAGCAGTGACCCGATACCTACTGCTGATTTAATCCGTCCGTCCTCTCCTTCACCTGCTTCAGTAACTCCTATATGAATGGGATAAAACATTTCTTCCAAATGCATTTTATAGTTAAGTAGCCGGACTGTATAAACCATCATACGCGTATTGCTCGATTTTATAGAGACAACGACATTTTTGAAGTTTACCTTTTTGCAGATACGAAGAAATTCCATTACTGATTCAGACATTCCTGAAGGTGTATCACCATAACGGCTCATTACCCTGTCACTCAGGGAACCCTGGTTAGCTCCAATACGTAAAGTTGTATTGGTTTTTTCCATCTCTTTTAAAAAAGGAATGAATTTATCTTCTATTTTTTGTAATTTTTCTTTATACTCCTCGTCAGAGAATATTTTAGGATTATTATTTACTTTTTTATCATAAAAATTACCAGGATTAATGCGGACTTTTTCAACGTATTTAGCTGCTGCTTTTGCAAGTTCGGGATTAAAGTGGATATCTGCAATCAAAGGAATTTTGTATCCATTTTCCTGCAATTTTTCCTTAATATTTTTAAGGTTATTGGCATCGTTAATTCCTTTTACTGTGACTCTGACATAATCAGCACCAGCACGTGCAAGGGAAATAATTTGTTCAACTGTCGCTTCTGTATCAGAGGTTAGTGTATCGGTCATAGATTGAATACGAACAGGATTATTGTTACCTGTGGCAACATCTCCAATCATTACTTCCCATGTCTTTTGACGTTCGTAACGCGTCAAATCCTTGATATAATTAAAATGATGATTTTTCATGAAATATTGTATTAAAGCAATTACAAATTTACTTTAAAGGTTTAAATTTAAAAAGATTAAAGTATTTTTGTTATAAGATAAAATCATATGGATGTAATAATCACCAATATAACAAAATCATTCGGGAAACAAAAAGTTTTGGACAATGTCTCTTTTTCTGTTACCGAAGGAGAACTATTGGGTTTTCTGGGTCCAAATGGTGCAGGAAAATCTACTTTGATGAGAATAATAACTGGAATATTACCGACTGATCAGGGTGAAGTTTGGATGGGGGGAAAATTAAATTCGCTTCATAATATTGAATTAAGGCGGGACTTGGGTTATCTGCCTGAGAGTAATCCGTTATATCCGGATCTTTATGTAGAAGAATATTTGAGTATTGCTGCCGGTTTTTATAGTTTGAAAAACAGTAGGGAACGCATAGATGAAATGGTAGGGTTAACGGGTCTTGTTAAGGAACGGAACAAGAAAATCGGAGCCTTGTCGAAGGGGTACAGGCAGCGGGTAGGTCTGGCCCAGGCACTAATTCATGATCCTTCCGTTTTAATACTGGATGAGCCAACAACAGGACTTGATCCTAATCAGCTTGAGGAAGTCAGGGGATTGATAAAAAGTATCAGTAAAAGTAAAACAGTAATTATTTCATCTCACATAATGCAGGAAGTGGAGGCGATATGCAACAGGGTTGTAATTATTAATAAGGGCAGAATTGTTGCGGATGGTAATATTTCAGATATAAAAAATGGCAATTTATGTTGTAATCAGACCGTACTGGCCGGCTTTGACAGACAAATAGAATCTGATAAATTAATGTCGATCCCGGGAATAAATAATGTTATAAAAAAAGGAGATGTTTTTGAAATTGAGTCAGATGGCAGTTGTGATATTCGTCCCGTAGTTTATAATTTTGCCGTCGAAAATAATTTTATTCTTTTGACATTGATCGAGAAACAAAAAAATTTAGAACAAATATTTCAACAGTTAACATCATCCGTTGAATGAAATTTTTTTATTTCATTTAAAAATGTTACTTTTAACCCCGCTACGTGGAAAGATTTGAGATTGATTGCAACCACATGAAAAAATGCTAAAGCAATCATGCTTTTTTCAACCACTTCAATCCCTAATATCCCGCAGCTTTTTTATATTTTGTTAAACGTGCTGAGTGTATTTCAGCAAATATCGTTAATTATGAGTTATTTATTTACTAGTGAATCTGTTTCAGAGGGTCACCCTGATAAAATTTCTGATCAGATATCAGATGCCCTTCTTGATGAATTTATGGCTTTTGACAATAAATCAAGAGTTGCAATTGAAACTATGGTAACAACAGGACAAGTAATTGTTGCCGGTGAAGTGAAATCAACAATGTATGTTGATGTTCAGGAAGTTGCCAGACGTGTGATTAATAATATCGGATATACTAAGGGTGCTTATCGTTTTGAAGGTGATTCCTGCGGTGTACTTGTGGCTATTCATGAACAAAGTCCTGATATCTCCAGGGGAGTGAACAAGGCTGATAAGAATGAACAGGGAGCCGGTGATCAGGGAATGATGTTTGGATATGCATGTAAGGATACTGATAATTACATGCCTTTGGCACTCGAGTTGTCTCATGAAATTCTCAAAGAACTTGCTGCTATACGTCGGGAAGGTAAGATTATGAAATATTTGCGGCCTGACTCTAAATCGCAGGTTACAGTTGAATATTCAGATAATAATTTGCCTTTGAGAATTCATACGATAGTAGTTTCGACTCAGCATGATGAATTTGATTCAGATGAGTCTATGATGAAAAAGATTAAACAAGATGTCATTAATTATTTGATTCCAAGGGTTAAGACAAAACTTCCCGAACGAGTCCGGCAGTTTTTCGATAACAATATTATATATCATGTCAATCCGACCGGTAAATTTGTAATTGGTGGTCCCCACGGCGATACCGGAGTTACCGGCAGGAAAATTATTGTGGATACTTACGGTGGGAGGGGAGCACATGGAGGAGGTGCTTTCTCGGGAAAGGATCCTTCAAAAGTTGACCGTTCTGGTGCTTATGCTGCACGTCATATTGCAAAAAATCTTGTAGCGGCAGGCGTGGCAGATGAAATACTTGTTCAACTGGCTTATGCCATTGGAGTTGCTGAGCCGGTAGGAGTTTTTATTGACACTTACGGTAAAAAAAATGTTAATCTCTCAAATGCTCAGATTTCCGGAAAGGTAAAATCTATTTTTGATTTGCGTCCGGCAGCAATAGAAGAACGATTAAAACTTCGAAATCCTATTTATCTTGAAACAGCTACATATGGTCATATGGGCAGAAGTCCGGTTAAGGTTATAAAAAAATTTGAATCCCCCTATCAGGGTAAGGTTGAATTAGATATGGAGCTTTTTACATGGGAAAAACTTGATTTTGTTGAAAAGATCAGGGAAGTTTTAGGAACATGATAAATTATCAACTCTTATTTTTTGACACCTCTTAATTCATTTAATATCCTATTTTAGATATTTAGATTTAATATTTTTTGGTCGGAGAAATGAAACATATTGTACGCTTATAACGAATAAAGTAATAGAAACTATATTATTATATAGGTTGGGAATTATCTGGTTACAGTATGTTCTTTGAAACGAAAAATATATCAAAGAAGAATGATTGATAAAGAATATATATTAATGAAGTTTTTCGCCTGAATTATATAAATAAATGGATCGCATGCGTTATTAGATTTTTAATTAAATTATTTACAAATAATTACAAAATTTTAAACATATGACAGAAAGAATGGTTACCATTGTGACCCTGCCATATTCCAAAGCTCAAAATCTGAAGATACGGTTTAAGGCAAAGGGAATTGAATGTAAACTGGAAGATATTAATCTGATGGAAGGCTCAGCTATGTCTGTAGAGGTAAAAATATCCGAAGAGGATATGCATAAGGCCGTTCCCGTTCTTGAGGAATTTCTCGGCAAAAGACTTGTTTCAAAGGAGGAGGAACAAAAAATTGATCAGCACGTGCTTGCACCTGTCGATTTTTCACCGGTTTCATTTTCTGCCTGTAAAATGGCTTTTAATATTGCAAGGCATTTAAATTTAAAACTTGTTTTTATGCATTGTTATATAAATCCGGTAGTTCATTCGGTACCATATGCTGATGTTTATGTATATGATTCTTCACTTTTATCCAGAATGGATGATGCTGAAAAAATTGCTAATGAAAATTTTGCAAAATTTATTACCAGCATGGTTCAGGAGATAGGACAATCAAAATGGGAAGAAGTGGAGACAGAGTTTATTATCAAATCAGGATATCCTGATGAGGATATTCTGGCTTATGCAGACAAAAATAGTTCGAATTTAATCGTTATGGGAACCGGCGGTAAAGCAGGAATAGTTCTGGGCAGTGTAACAGCCGATATAATATATAATGCAACGGTACCGGTGCTGGTTATACCGGAAGAATCACCTGAAAAAGAGGTTTCTGAATTTAAAAAAGTATTGTATGCTACCAATTTTGATGAAAAAGATTTCGCGGTTATGGATAAACTTACAGAGTTAATGAAACCTTTTAATGTAAAAGTGTTTTGTGTTCATGTAGGTAGAAAAGAAAGCAGTGACTGGGATAATGCTAAACTTAACGGGATGAAGGATATATTTAATAGTAAATATGGTGATAAATATTTTGAATGCCGTTTAGTTGTTGGTGATGATATTTTACAGACACTGGAAAAATTTATTGTTGACGAAAATATTGATGTGTTATCGCTGACTACGCATAAGCGGAATATGATTTCAAGGCTTTTCAATCCAAGTATTGCCCGCAAGATGGTCTTTCATACAAAGACTCCCCTCCTTGTTTTTCATGCCTGAGAAAGTATACAATAAGTAACAGATTTTTTAGTCTATAATTATCTGGCAATATAGCCCAAAGAAAAATAACTTAAGAAAAAGAAAAAAGAAGTTACATAAGAGAATAGTAATAAAAGATTTTATGAATTTTGCATTTCCTTTTTAAGGATTGAAGCGGTGTGGTATATTGATTTATTCACTGGAATATATTCAAAATCAACAAATTTTGTAATCTTGCTACCATCAAATTTTTTAACGGTATTTGAGGCTGAGGCTGTTTCGTGGGTGATTACAGGAGGTTTTCTTGTGACTCTGCTATAAAAGGCAATTGCTCTCCATATTATAGCCAAAAGAAAATTTGAAATATAGATTGTCGGTATTGGTTTTTCCAAATTATCTGCTATCAGTGTAAATAATGTTTTATAACTCAAATTTTCAGAGTTCAGAAGAAATCTTTTATTTTTACATCTATTGAAATTATTGTCATTCATCAATAAAAACATGGCTTGTACAACATCTCTTACATCAACAAAACCAGTTACTCCTTTAGTATAAAATCTCATTCCCTTCCAAATAGTATGAAAAAACCTACAACTTCCTGAATTCCAATCGCCGGGACCTAATACAATAGATGGATTAATTATTATGGCGTTTAATCCTTCTTCAATTCCCCTCCATACCTCTGTTTCGGAAAAGAATTTGCTTTTGGAATAGGCTGTGGCTTTTTTTGAGTAGATCCAACCGGTTTCCTCATTTACCATGTAATTGCCGGATTCGTTTCCTATTGCTGCCACAGAGCTGACATGACAAAATTTTGATATTTTATTTTCAAGAGATGCATTTACGATATTGGCGGTTCCGGCTATATTGTTATGCATCATTTTGTCGCTGTCTTTCGGATCAAAGGAGACAGTGGCTGCACAGTGAAATACTTCATTTACATCTTTTAATAATCTTTCTAGGGTAAAATAATCGAGTATATCTCCCTCCACCCATTCAATTTGTCTGAACAATGCATTGGATTTTTCGGAATAATATGAAAATACTTTTTTCACCCTCAGGATACTACTTTTTTCCCGTCTTAGTGCTTTGATTTTCCGCCCGGAAGAAGCCAGTTTGTATAATAAATGAGAACCGATCAATCCTGTTCCGCCTGTAATAAATATTATATTTTTTTTTTGTTCAATATTAATCATTTAAATAATAGTCCTGTTACCGAGTTTGTCAGATAAAATTTTTTCTACCTTTTTCAGGTTAATATATTTTGATTGTTCTTCGATAACACGCTCAAAATTGTTATTTTTAGAAGCAAAATTAATTGCCTTCTCAATTTCAGTCAGCATAATTTGAATTTTTCTAAGTTTAAATTCATATATTATACGTGGCACCAGAAAATCAAGTATCTCTTCTTCTTTTTCTGTAAAAGCACCTGCTTTAGCCCATCGCCTGCTTTCGATAAATTTTTCCGACAGCAAATCGGTAGCCATCTTGCTTATACTTGAATCAGAGTGATAAATAAAATATTTCCATGGATTAAATTGCTTATTTTTAAGATTATTTTTAACCTCGTAGAAGATTCGGCGAAAGAGTTCATTTTCAGGTATAAGATCATCTTTTTCCAGCTGTTCAATCATGTATTCACCGACTTTTATTTTATGTAATTCGCTGGAATTTTTTTCTTTTTTTTCGAAAATTTTTGTATTACAATGTTTTAAAAGAAATCGCAAGAACTCTAGTTCTTCTATTAATAAGCCGGCGGACTCTTTTTCCACTGGCTGGTCATGGGGTTTTGAATTAGCGCTTGTTTTTGACCGGTAGTGCAATTCTTTTTTCCTGAATTCATCACTATGCTTCTTTTTTTGTTTTCTTACTTCGTTGTACAATATATCCTCTCCTACACCCAGTAGTTTACTGCATTCCTTTATATATACCGAGCGGGTAACTGTGTCGGGTATTATGGCAACTGACTGTATAACATTGGTAATAAGGCGTGCTTTGGCAATAGGATCATTACTTGCCTCTTTTAAAAGAAGACGGCTTTTAAATTCAATAAAGTCAGTTTCGTTTTTACTAAGATATTCCTGAAATCCGTTAGCACCGGTTTTTTTTGCAAATGAATCAGGATCCTCACCATCAGGAAGGAGCAACACTTTTACGTTCATGCCTTCTTTGAGTACCAGATCAATACCTCTTAGAGATGCTTTAATACCTGCTTCATCGCCATCAAAAATAATAGTAATGTTATTTGTGAATCTTCTGATTAGTCTTATCTGGTCGGTAGTAAGAGATGTTCCTGATGAGGCAACAACATTTGTAATGTTTGCCTGGTGTAATGAAAGCACATCGGTATAACCTTCTACCAAGTAAGCTTTTTCAGCATAAGCCATTTCCCGTTTAGCCTGAAAAATACCGTAGAGAATTTTACTTTTACTGTATATTTCAGATTCCGGTGAATTGAGGTATTTTGCAGTATTGTTATCCTCTTTCAGAGTTCGTCCGCCAAAAGCAATAATTCTACCTGCAAGATTATGTATAGGGAACATTATTCTTCCCGCGAATCTATCACGTATCCAGTTGTCTCGTTTTATAGTGAGTCCCGTTTTTTCGAGGAACTTCATCTTGTAGCCCTGTTTTTGTGCCGCTTCCGTAAAAGGTGCTTTCCCGTCAGGTGCGTATCCCACATCAAATTTTTTTAATATATCTTCTCTGAATCCCCGTTCCCTGAAATAATTCAGTCCTATTGTCCTTCCCTCACTTTCTTCCCACAGGGTGCGGTAAAAATATTTTTGGGCAAAAGCTGATACTATCATCAGGCTTTCGCGGTCGTCTTTAAGTTGCTTTTGTTCCTCGGTTTCCTCTTCTTCTATAACTTCTATGTTATATTTACGGGCCAGCCATTTAAGTGCCTCAGGATAACTCAGGCTTTCGTGTTCCATAATAAAATTTACAACATTTCCCCCTTTACCGCATCCGAAGCATTTAAAGATTCCTTTCGAGGGAGATACAGTGAATGAAGGAGTTTTTTCGTTGTGGAAGGGACAAAGGCCTATCATGTTGACCCCTCTGCGTTTCAAGGTCACAAAATCAGAAATGACGTCGGCAATGTCTGCTGCATCAAGAATTTGTTCTATAGTTGAATGATCGATCACAATTTTACAAATTTATGAATTTTGAATTGAGAATCATCAGTAAAATATGAAGTGATGAAAAATAATTTATAAAGAAAGAAGCAATTCGACAATAATAAATTGGTTATAAGTATCCGATTATTTTTTCATATTTTAGTTTATCTTTAAACCTGAATCTTTAAATTGAGTGTTAATCTGTTTGATAAGGGGTCTGGTAAATAATTTTTTGTAAGCCAGAGGAGCCATTGGAATTAGATAGATTAAGCTTAAAGGATATAAAATATCAGGCCGAAATTAAAAATTTTGATAAAATGATTAAAAATATTGTAATTTTTATATTGTTTGTTTTACTACCCCAATGGGTATCAGCACAACGTTTTGAAGGGGGAGTATTGGCTGGATTTAATGCCAGTCAGGTAACAGGCGACGGAATAGATGGATATCATAAACCAGGTATATTGGCAGGATTTTTTGTGCAGACCGATATAGTTCCGGCTGTTTTTGCTGGCATGGAAATAAAATATTCTCAGAAAGGCTCACGTAAACGGATAAAACCAAAAGATCCTGATCCTCAAAAATATATTATGCGACTTGGATATATTGATTTACCTTTATTCGCGGGTTTTCGCACAAGTGACAGGACAACGGTGCTGGCCGGCATTTCGGCCGGATATCTTGTTCATGGTAAAGAATTTGATGAATACGGCGAATTTCCACCTGAAGACATACATGCTTTTAACAATCTTGATTTGCAGCCTTTCATAGGATTTCAGTTTGATATGCTTGACAGGTTAAAGCTTGATCTAAGGCTGGCATATTCTGTGAATCCGGTGCGGGGACAGCCGGGGGAAGATGCTACTACTTACTATTGGCTGAATAATCAGTTCAATAATGTTATTTCCCTTGCTTTATATTACCGTCTCGGTAATTAATTAATATATATATATGAAACGAAAGATCATTATTGCAGTAACGGGTGCCAGTGGTACTATTTATACAAAATTACTATTTAATAAGTTGCTGAAGATAAAAGAACAGATAGAAGAAGTGGGGGTAATTTTTTCGGACAATGCTAAAGATATATGGAGATATGAGATTAATGATGAGTTTGATCCGGTTTATCCATTCCGTTTATATGATAAAGATGATTTTTATGCCCCTTATGCCTCCGGTTCCTCGGATTTTGATACTCTTATAATATGCCCCTGTTCTATGGGTACTCTTGGCAGGATTGCCTCCGGAACCTCTAATGATTTAGTTACACGTGCTGCTGATGTTATATTAAAGGAGGGGAGGAAGCTTATTTTGGTTCCGCGTGAGACACCTTATAACCTGATTCACATTAAGAACATGGAAACAATTAACCTTGCGGGAGGAATTATTTGTCCGGCAAGTCCTTCATTTTATAGCAAACCAAAAACAATAGAACAACTTGCGTGGACAGTTGTAGACCGTATATTAATACTGGCCGGTTTCAGAATTATTTCTTATTGCTGGGGTAGCAATTTATAAGCTAAAGATCAGCATAGGCAAGAGTAGCTATGCTGACTTTTGTGTTTGAACCCTTTAAAATTTCAGATGCGCATGCTTCAAGTGTTGAACCTGTTGTTACTACATCATCCAGCAATAATATATGTTTATTATGAAGTTCATCAGGATTATTGACAATAAAAATTTTTTCAACATTCTGCCATCTTTCGAACCGGTTTTTTCTTGTCTGGGACGGGGAATATATTTTACGGCATAAATTATTTACAGAAACCGGTTTTTTTAAAATATTTGCCACACCACCTGCAATATATTCACTTTGATTGTATCCCCTCTTTTTTTTCTTTTTCGGATGAAGAGGGACAGGGATAATCAGATCGGCAGAAGTAAAATTTTTTGATTCTGAAAGAACCGCCCCCAAATGTTTCCCAAATTCAAAACCCAGCTCTTTCATTCCCCGATATTTAATAAGATGAATCAATTTCTGGTATCTGCTTCCTTTTTTATAATAAAATAGTGAGGTGGCATTTTCAATTATTACCCTTCCCCAAAAAAGTTGGGCTACATTATTATCCGGATACAAATGAAAATTGGTAACAGGTAAGTCAGCCCTGCAGTTCATGCATAAATACTTTTCCTTTGAAATCAGTCGTTCTCCGCAGGTGATGCAAAGAGCGGGATAAAACAGTTCTGTAAAATCATCAAAAATGCGTGACAATACATTCATTAGTTAAATATTTTGTATTAATTTGAATTTGACTTACCTGTTTGGGGCAGAATAAATTTTAAATAATCAGAATAATTAAAAAATTTTTTGATTCTGATAATTTGACTGGTTCTAAATAAGCAATAAAAATGCAAATCACAAATTATTCGTATGATAAATTATTATTTTTGGGTTTTTCTTTAAATCAATGTCTACCTGAATTCTTAAAGCCAAGAAATGTTGAGGAAATTATATCTTTATTTAAGAAAAAAAGTATTACTTATACTTTTGGTTGGTTTTGTATTAGGACTTCTTTTTACCATTTTTTTTAATAAATTAATGGATTATTCCTCCACCAACGAATCTTGCGAGATATGCCATGTTCATCCCCATGTATTTGATTCATGGAAGTTATCTACTCACTATGATAATCCATCCGGAATGCATATCGACTGCGTTGAATGTCATCTTCCTCCGAAGGGACAGGGTTATTTGAAAGAAAAAATAATAACCGGAACAAGAGACATATACGGATATTTATTTAAAGACAGCGCCGATTTTAACTGGGAAGCCAAATCAACTCTTGAACATGCCAGCAGACATGTATATAAGGAATCATGTATTTACTGTCATGATAATCTGTTTCCTCTTACATTAACTAAAGAAGGTCAGGATGCTCATCTTTATTATACTCAAAATGAAGAGGAGTTGCGCTGTATTAACTGTCATATTGATGTAGGTCATTATGATCCTAATGTTACTCATGCTGTGAATGTTGAATTTGGCAGCGTAGGCGCAGAAGAAAGGGCTCCATACAAAGTAGCTGCAAATGTTAATGCTCATGAAAATTTTACTGAGACTGTTCCTAATACGACTATTTCATTTAATATGAAAGCTATTCAGGGAGGGTCATTTAGAATTGGAAGTCCGGTCGATGCTCAAGTGAATGAGCCTGATGAATGGCCACAGAAAGAGGTAAGGATAAGTCCTTTTTTCATGGCTGAGACCGAGGTAACGTGGGATCAATATCTTGCTTTTTACAGTGCTACTGCTGCTGAAGGGCGAACTACAGATACAGAAGGAACACGTGCAGAGACTGATATAGATGCTATTACAGGTCCTACACCACCTTATGGCCAACCGGATCAAAACTGGGGATTGGGAGACAGGCCGGCAATAACTATGACCCACCATGCAGCTGAAACGTATTGCAGGTGGTTATCGAAAGTTACAGGGAAAAATTATCGATTACCTACCGAGGCAGAATGGGAATATGCAGCAAGAGGTGGTTCTCAGACTCCTTATTTCTTTGAAGGACAACCTAAGGATTTTATGGAAAAGGGATTTCCTATGAATTTATTTAGTAAAGAGAGTGATTTAATAGAACAGTACGTTATCTATGCAGGTAACAGTAAAGAGAAGACTGAACTGCCGGAGGAGGTAGAGGCCAATCCTTACGGATTGAAACATATGTTAGGGAATGCGGGGGAATATTGTTCCGACTGGTATGCAGAAAATGCTTATGAAAGGCTGGAGGACGGAACCATTGATCCCCAAGGGCCTGCTGACGGCGAGGAACATGTTTTCAGGGGAGGCTATTTCAAGAGTCCTGTAGGTGATGTAAGATGTGCATCACGCGACTACACCAAAAGCGAAGCATGGATGAAAACCGATCCTCAGATGCCTAAAAGTATTTGGTGGTATTCAGATTGCAACTATATAAGTTTTAGGGTTGTTTGTGAATTTGATGAAAAAACCGGAAAAAATAATTAAATTTATACCTGAAAATTTAAAATAGAGCTGTAAAGTATTTCCATTTTAGATTTTTAGGTTGTAATCTCGAATTTAACTAAAACATATTATCATGAGTAAGAATAATTTTTCACGACGTGATTTTTTAGCCGGTGCCGCAGCAATGGGTGCTGCTGGTGCCATCGGATTAGGATCATTATCATCCTGTAGTAAGGGAGGGGTAACCTCCGGTGCAGCAGGTAAATATGACTGGACGTACAGAGAATTAAACCTTCCGCCTTTACTGGATAATGCACCGGAAGGCAAGGAATTAAAAGCCGGTGTTATAGGATGTGGAGGTCGTGGTTCCGGTGCAGCTATTAATTTTCTGGATTCAGGGCCGGGTCTTTCAATAATTGCTTTGGGGGATGTTTTTCAGGATAGGCTTGATAATTTAAAGAACAAGCTAAAGGAACAGAAAAATGTTGAAGTTCCTGAAGAGAATTGCTTCATTGGTTTCGATGCATATGAAAAAGTAATTGATTCCGGGGTTGATGTTGTTATTCTGGCAACGCCGCCTAAGTTCAGGCCTGAACATTTTGAAGCTGCGGTAAAAGCAAGGAAACATGTTTTTATGGAAAAACCTATAGCTGTTGATCCAACAGGTGTAAGAAGGGTTATTGCTACTGCAAAAATGGCGGATTCCCAAGGTCTGAAAGTTGTTACCGGAACACAAAGAAGGCATGAACATAGCTATATTAATTTGTTGAAAGAATTGAACAATAATGCTATAGGTCAAATTGTTTCGGCTAATGTTTATTGGAACGGAGGTCAGTTGTGGTACCGTGAAAATAAGCCTGAATGGAGTGAAATGGAATGGATGATACGTGACTGGGTAAACTGGTGCTGGTTGTCAGGAGACCATATCGTCGAACAACATGTACATAATCTTGACGTTGCTAATTGGTATATAGGTACCCATCCGGTTAAAGCACTTGGCTTTGGTTCGAGGCAGCGCCGCGTAACAGGAGATCAGTTTGATAATTTCAGCATAGATTTTGTATATGAAGACGGACGTCACATGCACAGTACGTGCCGGCAGATCAACGGATGTACAAACGGTGTGTATGAAATTTTTCATGGTACTAAAGCGATTGCCACAACTGTAGGGCATAATCCACAGATAGTTGATTCTGCAGGGAATCAATTATTTTTGGCAGAAAAATCGGAGACAAGTCCTTATGTCCAGGAACACAGAGACCTAATTACTTGCATAAGAAATGATATACCATTTAATGAAGCTGAACAAACAGCCATTTCAAATATGGTTGCAATCATGGGAAGGGTATCTGCTTATACAGGTAAGGAAGTAACTTATGAGGAGATTATGAATTCCGATATGAAATTGGGCCCGGAAACATATATAATGGGAGATATCGGCTATATGAAAGATATCGAAGTACCGGTCGCCGGAACAGCAGAAAAGAAATAAATAGATTTTTGGGTATTATTTAGTTCTTGTCCATTAAATAAAGAGTTTGGAATAGAAAGTTCGCTGACAAGGTCTTCCTGATAAATATGGAGTACAAGACTTGTTCTGCTAAATAAACACCTAGCGATTTTACAGGGCGAGCGAAGCCTCCAAAATGTGACTTTACTATTTGTAAATGACCATTTTGAGGACAAGTATAACGCAGTTAGTGGACTTTCTATACGAAGTATTTAGTGTTCGTTTATAATATGCAGTAATTATAATGGCTGCGAGACATTATGACTGACCGAATGAATCATCAGTCAATTTGGTATAAAGCTGTCCGTATTCAACGGATGGCTTTTTCATTTTAGATTTTTGGGTATTAACTATTGCATAAGAATTGAAAAAATTGAAATCCATTCACTCGAAAGTCATCTTAAACATTTATTTTTGTATCTATTAAAAGAAATATTACCTAAATATCTAAAGTGTTATCGTCATGAAGTTCTTTAGTGTGAGTTAATATAGGGAAAGGCAATAATAAATTTTGAAAGCATAGCCAAGGCTACGGTGAAATAATTTGTAATGTGCATTTCCAATATTGGCGTGCAATGTCGAACTGTTCTAATAGATTTTCATTTTAGATTTTTAGGAATTAGTAAAAAAAAATAGTTGAATAATGAAAAGACGGAAAGTAAAGGAGATTCTTGCTGATGGAAAAACAGGAAGCAGTATATTGGTAAAAGGATGGGTCAGGACAATAAGGTGCAGTAAAAATGTAAATTTTATTACGCTTAATGATGGTTCAACTATACATAATTTGCAAATAGTTGCAGAAACCGGTAAATTTGATGAAGAGTTTATAAATCAGATAAACACAGGAGCCTCCCTTTCTGCAGAAGGAATTCTGAAGGAATCTCAGGGAAGAGGGCAGCAAGTGGAGTTGGAAGCTGACAGGATAGAAATACTTGGTGTTTGTGATTCCGATAAATATCCGATTCAGCCCAAAAAGCATTCTTTAGAATTTTTACGGGAAAATGCACATTTAAGATTTCGCACTAGTACATTTGGGGCTATTTTTCGAATACGGCATGCCCTGGCATATTCCATACACAAATATTTTAATGATAAAGGATTTTATTATTTGCACACTCCCATTGTCACTGCCAGTGATGCCGAGGGTGCAGGTCAGATGTTCAGGGTTACTTCATTTGATCTCTTAAATCTCCCACTCTCGGAAAATGGTAAAATTGATTATAGCAAAGATTTTTTTGGCAGGCCGACTAATTTAACTGTTTCAGGTCAATTGGAAGGTGAGCTCGGGGCGCTGGCTCTTGGTGAAGTCTATACATTCGGACCGACCTTCCGTGCAGAAAACTCAAATACAACGCGACATCTAGCGGAATTCTGGATGATCGAACCGGAAATGGCTTTTTACGATATAACCGATAATATGGATCTTGCAGAAGAATTTGTTAAGTATCTCATTGATTATATTTTGAATAATTGTGCCGACGATCTCTTTTTTTTGGCAAAACGACTTGCAGATGAAGAGAAGAATAAACCTAAAGATCAAAGGTCAATGGATTTGATAGAAAAGTTAAAATTTGTTCTGGAAAGCAAGTTTATTCGTATCACATATACTGAAGCGATAGAAATCTTAAAAAATTCCAAGCCATATAGAAAAGATAAGTTTAATTTTCCGGTGGACTGGGGTATTGATTTGCAAAGTGAGCATGAACGATATTTGGTGGAAAAATATTTTAAATGTCCGGCCATTATAACTGATTACCCAAAAGATATCAAAGCATTTTATATGAAACAAAATGATGATGGTAAGACAGTCAGGGCAATGGATGTTTTGTTTCCTCAAATTGGCGAAATAATTGGCGGTTCCCAGAGGGAAGAGGATTTGGGAAAATTGGAAAAACGAATGCAGGAACTCAATATATCCACTGAAGAAATGTGGTGGTATCTGGATACAAGAAGATTTGGAAGTGTAGTACATAGCGGGTTCGGACTTGGTTTTGAGCGTTTTATGCAATTTGTTACAGGTATGGGAAATATTCGTGACGTCATAGCTTTTCCACGAACTCCTAAAAATGCAGAATTTTAACCACGGATGATTAAACTACTTTGAAAAAGTATTAAATTTACAGGTATAGGGGAAGGAGATATGGAACAAAAGCTTTCATTACAACAAAAATTACTTCAAAAGCTTTCACCACAACAAATTCAGGTGATAAAGCTGTTGGAGATACCTACTATCCAGCTTGAACAGCGAATAAAAAAAGAACTGGAAGAAAATCCTGTGTTGGAAATGGATTATGAAAATTCTGTTGACAGTCAACAGGAAGATAGTCAACAGGAAGAAGAAGATTTTAACACTGAAGATGATGAATTTTCATTTGACGATTATATAAATGATGACGAAGAAATTCCTTCATATAAAACTGCAACCCACAATTATTCGAAAGACGATAAATATAACGAGATACCTTTTTCTGTTGGTATCACTTTTCATGAAAACCTGATCGATCAGTTAGGAATGGTTAACCTTAACGGACAAGATAGAAATCTTGCAGAATATATTATCGGCAATATAGATGAAGATGGTTATCTTAGACGTGATTTGCTATCTATAGTAGATGATCTGGCCTTTAATATGAATATAGAAGTTGATATAAAGAAGCTTGAAGAGATTTTGCATATTATTCAACAGTTTGATCCACCCGGAGTAGGAGCTCGTGATTTAAGGGAATGCTTATTATTACAGTTAAACAGAAGAAATAGGAATAAATTGGCCTACGATATTATTGAGAATTATTTTGAGGAATTTACCAGAAAGCATTATGAAAAAATTAAAAATAAACTGGAGTTGTCCGATGAAGAATTAAAAGATGGAATTGAACAAATATTAAAGCTTAATCCTAAGCCTGGAAGTTCTTATAGCAATCCGCTCAATAAATCAAATTATCCGATTGTTCCCGATTTTATTCTGGATAATATTGATGGTGAATTGCATCTTTCACTGAACCAACAAAATGTTCCTGAGCTAAGAATTAATGAAACTTACCTTGAAATGATGCATGGTCTTGCCAGGCAGAACAAAAAAAAGTCTAAAAATCAAAAGGAAGCTCTTGTTTTTGTGAAGCAGAAAGTTGATTCCGCCAAGTGGTTTATAGATGCCATAAAGCAACGCAACCATACATTATTGTTTACAATGTCTGAAATAATAAATTTTCAAAAAGAATATTTTATGGATGGCGATGAAACTAAATTGCGCCCTATGATACTGAAAGACATTGCTCAACGAACAGGACTTGATATATCTACGATTTCAAGGGTTTCTAACAGTAAATATATTCAAACTCATTTCGGGATATTTCCTTTAAAATATTTTTTTTCTGAAGGATTACAAAAGGAAGGAGGGGAAGAGGTTTCGACCCGGGAAATTAAAAAAATACTTCAGGAATGTATAGAGCAGGAAGATAAGCTTAAACCCCTGACTGATGAAAAACTTGCTCAGATATTAAAAGACAAGTCATATAATATTGCCCGCCGCACAGTAGCTAAATACCGTGAGCAACTGAATATTCCCGTAGCACGTCTCAGAAAAAAATTGTAGTTCATCTGATGTTTGTTTTATTTAACAAATTTATAACCGACTCCTTTGAGAGTTTTGATATGGTCATTGCCTATTTTTTCACGCAGTTTGCGAATATGAACATCTATTGTACGGTCGCCAACTACTACATTTTCTCCCCAAACAGAAGAATATATTTCTTCTCTGGTAAAAACTTTTGATGGTTTGGAAACCAATAAGGAAAGTAATTCAAATTCTTTTCGTGGCAGTATCATCTCTTCATCATTAATGCGAATAAGATAACGTTCTTTATCAATAATCAGGTTTCCTATGCTAACTGTTCCCGAATTTTCGGTAAATGAAACAGGTCCGCTTTCGCCTGAACGCTTCAATAAGGCTTTAACCCTGCTAAGTAATACTTTAGGTCTTATAGGTTTTGTAATGTAATCATCGGCACCTGCTTCAAATCCGGCAATTTGTGAATAATCTTCGCCGCGGGCTGTTAGAAAGGCAATCAGTGTATTATTAAGTGAAGGAATTTTTCGTATTTCTTCACATGCTGTAATACCATCCATTTCCGGCATCATTACGTCAAGAAGTATAAGGTGGGGTTGATTTTTTTCGGCAATTTTAATGGCATCGGCGCCATTACTGGCGGTAAAGACTTTATACCCCTCTTTTTCCAGATTATAGCTTAAAAATTCAAGTATATCTATCTCATCATCGACAAGCAGGATTTTAAATTTATTTTCGTTCATACGCTTAAAGATTTATAATTACTTGTAAATAAAATTTTTTGTTGGTATAAAGCTAAGGCTTTGTTGCGAAATAAAGTGAATAAAATAGGCGAAATTATTTTTGTTTTTAACAAAGCAAAATTTTGAGGCATAGCCATAGCTATGGCGAAA
>CAZTAL010000113.1:0-28506 GCA_964611525.1 uncultured Prolixibacteraceae bacterium | reverse complement strand
TTTGTTTATTATTATCTCAAAAATCTACATACAAAAGTGCAAAGATTTAAATAAATAAAACCATTTTTCAAAAATCATTTTTTATAACGTATATTAGTTCATTGAATATGAAATTATTTAAATTTTTATCCCGATGAAAAATCTTCCGATTATTGTTACTTTGTATTTATTAATTACATTCCCGCTGTACGCACAAAAAACACCATCCGGAAATCCTGCCGATTTCAAAGTTAAAACCTGTTTGCATTCCGTCAGCTATGCCGGTTTTTGGCGGGGACAAGCAGGTCTGACAGTAGATGAATTTCTGATCAAGGCTAAAGAACTGGGCTTTGAGGGTATTATGCTGGTTGCCAAACGTCCCCATGTTTCACCTCATGACTATGACAAAGCTGCCAGAAAAAGACTTAAGGCTAAAATTGATTCTCTGGGTTTAACACTGGTTGGACTTGCCGGATATACGGATTTTACGGCCGGCATAGATAAGCCCGGCATTCCCAATGCTGAAATTCAAGCATCATGGGTCGGGGAAACCGCTGAATTAGCAAGAGATCTGGGAACCAATATGGTGCGTGTATTTACCGGTTACGAAAGACCCGGAATTCCTTATGACAAACAATATGCCCAGGTCATGGACGGACTGAAAATGGCGGGTGCCCGCGCTGCCGAATACGGAGTAACCCTTGCTGTGCAGAACCACCATGACATAGCATTGCATCATGATGCAATGCACTGGCTGCTCGAAGAAGTAAATATGCCAAACATGATGGCCGGATGGGATGCATGGTCACCTACACTCGAAGGATTGTCTTCCAAAGAATTGCGTGAATCAATATTAAAAATGAAGCCATATATTGTAAATACTATTGTAGCAGATTATGTGGCTCATCCACGGTTTCAATATAAAAATGAACTGACAAACTATGAAGCCGAACAACCTGTAATGCGGGCGGTTCCGACAGGAGAGGGAATCATTGATTACAAAACATGGTTTGAAACACTGAGAGAAATAGGTTACCGGGGCTGGATTGTTTACGAAATGTGCGAGGTGCTTGAAGGTGGAGGTTCTATTCAAAATCTTGACAAAACGGCAAAAACATTCCTGGATTATATGGAGCAGTTTTAATCTTAATATTTTTATTAGAATATTTTTTAAATTCTAGAGCGTGCGCTAACGGAAAAATTTACTCTGTTACAATGGATTTACTTAAATTATCATTATTAAATTCTGATAATTTATGAAAGACCGGTTATCAATTATTATATTCTCTTTTTTAAACTTATGCATAGTAAGTTTTCATTTAGTTGCACAGGAAAACTACGAAATCCGCCAGGTTAATTTTCATGGCAATAAAGCATTGAATAAAAATTTCCTGCTGGAAAATATAGTTCTTAAAGAGGTTTCATATCCGGAAAAAATACTCACTAAAAATGAGCCTTTCCTTTACAATAAAGAAATGATCCTGCTGGATTTGAAGCGACTGACAAGGACATACCAGAGGGAAGGATTTTTGTTTGTCGATGTTTCACTTGAATCCTTAGAAGTAAATAATAAAAGAAAGACAGTAAAATTGAATTTTAATATTGAAGAAGGGGATCCGGTTTTGGTTGACACCGTTTCAATAAAAATATTAAATGGAATTCAAGGTTTTAATACAGATTCATTGGCAAATAAATTAACCGAAAAACTAAATTTAATAAAAGGAAAAAGATTCAGGGAGGAATCACTCGAAGAAGATACCAGAATATTGGAAAAGGCGCTGACAGACCTCGGTTATGCATATACACAGACTAACTACGAATTAGACTTGGATATTGAAGATCATAAAACAGCAATTCATTATTCAGCTCAACCCGGACCTCAATCATATTTTGGAGAAACAACTATTTCCGGAAATGAAAACGTTTCTGAACATTTTATCACAAAGCAGTTGAAATATGATAAAGGAGATTTATACAACAGATCTCTTTTAAACAAAACAAGAGAAAATTTATATCGTCTGCATCTTTTCAGTATTGTTTCCGTATCTCCGCAGAAAAATTCAAAAACCAGGGAAAGTATGATACCTGTTAATATCTATATAGAAGAAGCACCCCGTCTAAATACACGCTTCGGGGCAGGCTACGGCACTGAAGATAAATTCCGTACATTTCTCGATATAAACTATATGGGATTTTTAGGCACCGCCCGCAGGGTCAATTTATTCTTTAAACATTCCGCCCTGGAACCCTACTCTTTCCATATCCGCTATATACAACCTCAATTTATGGGACTAAACAGCTCGGTTTCACTTAATCCCTTTCTGATGAGTAAATCAGAACCCGGTTATACAGTAAGAACCTATGGGATAAATATTCCTTTTACATATTATATTAACCGGTGGCTAACAAGTAAGTTTACTTATTATTTGGAAAATGTGGAACAAACCGTAGAACCAGGGGATGAAGATTTTCCCGATATTTATACGGATAAATTCCCATACAATAAATCAGGTTTCTTGCTAAGTACGATATTCGATAATTCGAATCCTGAATTCTCACCTGAAAGAGGATTTGATTTGTCTTTAGGACTAAAGCTTAACGGATACCTTTTTGGAGGCAATTATAATTATACACGTTTATGGGGGGATTTCCGGACATATCGGGAAATAAAAAATATTGTACTTGCATTCCGGATCATGGGTGGCGGTATAAGCTCAGCCGACACAAGTAATTTTATTCCGGTAGAGGACCGTTTTTATTCCGGAGGCAGCAACTCAATACGGGGCTGGAGTCGTTCTGCCCTAGGACCAAAACGCAATAATGGGAAGCCTCTGGGAGGAAAAAGTATTTTTGAATGTAACCTGGAAGTGCGATACCATATTTTTTGGAGACTAAGCGTCGCAGCATTCATAGAAGCAGGTAATGTCTGGGAAAAATCATATTCCTATGATCTGAATGACCTGGGTTATGCGGCAGGATCGGGTATAAGAATTGAAACACCAATAGGCCCGGTCAGATTTGATGCAGGTTTCCCTGTTCGGAGCGAAAAAAAAAGTCCGCAATTTTTTATTAGTGTAGGACAAGCATTTTAAAAAAATTCTGCCCTTAGGGTAAAAGACGAAGACATTATTGATAAATTTTGAAATGATGAAGCTTATTAAATACATATGGAAATTTCTTATATGGTCAGTTCCGGCTGTATTAGTTGTATTTATACTTGCTGCAATACTCATTCAAACCAATCCTGTAAAAAGAAAAATAGCTTCAATTACCGAAGAACAATCTTCCCGATTTATCAACGGAAATTTGAATATAGGTAAAATCGACGGTAACTTTTTTAATAGACTTACCATCGGAAATATTTTACTAATATCTGATAACGATACTATTGCCTATATTAATGAGTTGGATCTCAACTACGATCTACTGCAATTGCTTCACCATAAAATATTAATTCATTCGGCCGGCATTAGTGAACCATATTTACTTCTTAAGCAAAATAAAGACTCTGTATGGAATGTGCAGCAAATATTAAAATCCCGCCCCAGAAAATCTGATACATTATCTGAACCCTCTAATATCGAAATTGAATTGCCCTCTTTAAAATTAATAGAAGGCACTATTGAGACAGAAACTACGGATACTGCCATTCCCCGAAAATTTATGAATCTAAATGCCGGCCTTTCTTTTCATTGGGAAACAAATGATCTTTTGGCAGAACTAAAAGAACTTTCATTTTCAACCAGCGAACCGGATTTTCAGTTGCAACAATTACAATTTATTTTAGAACAGGATACTAATAATATTAAACTTAATGACCTGTACATCAGAACTGCTAAAAACCAAATTGGAGGTAATGCGCGATTCCGTGCAGCCTCCCCTGAAACAGGGTTTGCTAATCTTGAAACTTCAGAATTGCAACTGTCAGAATTTGAATATTTTCTTCCTGCCTTAAAAATACCTGCAAAACCTTTGATACATATAAATACCACACTGGGAAAAGATTCTATCTTTATAAATATCGAAATGAAAGATAGAACTCAGCATATTATTGTGAATGCAAAATCTGAAAATCCATTTTTATTTCTTTCAAACAATTCATTAAAAAGACTTCCTTACAATATTAAAACAGAATTCACTAATATCGAACTATCACAATGGATTGGTAATCATGGACATGACTATTTAATTAACGGACAATTATCCGTGAGAGGAAACGGGATCGACCTTGCTTCCGCTAACATGGATTTAAAAGGAGACCTGAGCGATTCAAAAATAAAGAACGCAAAACTCGAAAAATTTCTTTTTGACCTTAATGTTCATGATGGAATTGTCGAAGGATATGTGGGGGGAAAGGGTAATTTTGGAGAAATACTGCTTTACCCTGAACTCAGGGATATTAAAAACAATCCTTTTTACAGGGCTGATATTACGGCTAAAAACCTCGATCTTGCCATTATCACAGGCAATGACAGCCTTTCGTCGGATATTAACATGATTGCAACAATAGATGGAAAAGAATTTGATCCCGCAAAATTAATTTCTGATGCTGAGATAATGATTTACGAATCACGCTTTCAGCAAATAAATGTTGATACACTTATGACAAACGTAAGGTATCAGGATAAAAATATACAGATTGACACCTTATGGTTACTGACAAATCAAGCCAGACTGGCAGCAAACGGCAATTACAGCTTTAATGCAAACTCAGATATTAATTTGATGCTTAAATTTTCCGGAATCGGGGAATTCGAACCTTATATACCTTTAGAATTAAAAAATATAAAAACAGGGGGTACTGTTAATGCGCATCTCAACGGAAAAACAGACTCCCTTGAAATGATATCAATTATAGAACTGAACCAAAACCAATATAAAGATATTTCTCTCGAACGCATGACAATAGATGCAAAGATCAGTTTGATCTCCCGGAACACTACCATTAAGGGCCGTTTAAATGCAGAAAAACTTATCATATCGGATACTAAAATAGATACAATTACAGCCATGATCGAAGGAAATCCTGATTCCTTATTTATTTCATCTTACATAAAAAACAAAGAATTAAGGACTAATGTTAAAGCCGGCATCATGCCGGGTCAAAAATTAAGGATCAACCTGCTTGACTTGATATTAGATTACAGGGATCAGCAATGGGCATTACAGCACGCTCCGGCATTAATTGAAATCGATTCATTAAACTACTATATTGACAGCCTTAGCCTTGCCGGTAACTCCGGAGATACGGTGCAATATTTTCTGGCTCATGGTAATATCAGCAGAAAAGGTCAGGAAGATTTCATGGCAAGAATTGAGAATATAGACATTAGTAAAATTAATGAGATGTTCGATTTGGGAACAGGGACATCAGGTTATGTGAATATGATGGTTGAACTAAAAGGCACTTCAACAGATCCGTTAATAAACGGGAACTTTAGTATTGACAGCACATCTTATAATGAATATAAATTTGCCAATTTTGGAGGAACAGTTAAGTACGGCAAAAACCAGTTGAAGCTTAATACATTAATTATTCCCCGTGATAGCGGCAGGTTAGAAGCAACGGTAGAGATTCCCTTACAACTTGATCTTGAAAAGATGGAATTCAGCATAAATGAGAACGATTCTGTCAATGGGAACTTAGTTGTTGCCAAAATTCCTCTGGTAATATTTAAATCATTTGATCTACCGGGAAATTTCACAGGCCACATGGAAGGACAGATAAAGGTAGGCGGTACCTTGTCATCACCACTTCCACAAGGAAATCTTAATCTGGCAGATGCCTCATACTCAATCGACCAGTATGGAGTTGATTATGAGGATATCAGATTAAGTGTTAGTTTTCTTCCTGACAAAATAGAATTGGACACTATACGTATCAGTAGTGATGACGGATCCTTCACAGGGTCAGGCAAACTGGATTTAAAAAAAATTTTCCCGGAATGGAATATAAGCCGGACTGAACTTCAGTTTGATTTTGAAGAATTCAATCTTTTCGACCATTCGCAATTTAATGTACAAATTACAGGTAATGCTGATCTTAGCGGAGAAAAGGACAATTTAGTCTATGACGGCGAATTAACAATACCCCGCGCAGAAATATATTTACCGGCTATTTTAGGCATGATGAATAAAATATATATTCCCGAAATACCAAAGCCTTTACTGGTAAAGGAAGCAGAAAAAATGTCCGTTACACCCCGTTCAGCAGATATTACAACATTTGAACCTGTTAATATTGATACTGCTGATATTAATTATTTCGAAAATCTTAAAGGCAAGCTTGGGATAGTGATTCCCCGAAATACTTGGATAAAAAATGAAGATATGCGTATCGAGGTGTCGGGGCAATTGGATCTGATCAAAAACGAAAAATTCTTTGAGCTTTTTGGCTCAATAGATGTCGTGCGGGGTCAGTATGAGCTTCTGGGTAAAACTTTCCTGATTGACAAAGGTTCTGTCAGTTTTCAGGGAGGGGAAGAGATCGTACCTAGGATAGATATTAATGCATCTTACACTTTTCGGAATCCCCAAAGGATCAAACAGGTTATAACAGTTGATATTGCCGGAACATCCGAATATCCTTCAGTAAAGTTTAAACTGGATGGCAGTTCAATTACCGAGGGCGATGCCTTATCTTACATTTTATTCGGTAAAAGCATGAATGAACTGACCATGGAAGAGCAGGATGATTTGGGAGATATGGATACCGGTGATCTTGCCGGTAAAGCTGCCACTTCAATATTATCTTCCCAAATCACAGATTTTCTGGGCGATAAACTTAATGTTGATTATATTGAAGTTAAAAGTGGTGAAAATTTTGAAAAAGCCACCCTGTCAGTTGGTAAATATATAACTAACGATTTATTTATAAGCTACGAACAACGTTTTGGGGAAACAGGTGAAAAAGATCTTGCAACATATGAAGTCGAGATGGAATATGAGCTGTTTAAATTTTTATTTTTTGTACTGAATAACTCCTCAAAACACAGCGGATTTGATATTATAGTTAAAATGTCTGCAAAATGACCTTCCCCGATCAAAGAGAATTTAACCTCAGACAAAATGTTAAAGCTGTTGGTAACTTTTACAATCCAAACGGCTGAAAATAAGCATCTATAAAAATGATAGTTGATAATTTATTATTGATATCACCTTATTGAAATACTCTTATGTAACTTCTTTTTTTTCAGGTTATTTTTCTTGGGGCTATATTGCCATATAATGAAGGACTATATACTATTTGTTTCAATAATATTCAACAATATATTGGCAACTTATATGGCCTGAGCACTTAATGCCAACAAAAATTTTCGGATAACGCGGGACAATCAATTTTTGCCAACCGAATAAATATCATCTATCAGGTGCCGGTATTTCTCAACTACCACATTACGCCGTAATTTCAATGTCGGGGATAATTCTCCTGTTGCCGATGACCATTCATCGGTAACAAGGCGCAAACGGTTTATCTGTTCATGAACACCAAGATTTTTATTTATTGACTTTACTTCTTTACGAATCTGATCAACTACTTCAGGTAATTTAACCAGTTCCTCATTGTTTTCGAATAATATTTTATTTTCAGAACACCATTCATGAAGCAAAGGGAAATTAGGTAAAATAAGTGCGCTGGCAAATTTTTCATTCTCACCTATAACCATAACCTGTTCAATCAGATTGGATGTCTTGAGCTTGTTTTCGATCAATTGGGGTGCAATATATTTTCCTCCTGAAAGTTTAAATATTTCTTTTTTACGGTCGGTAACCTTAAGATATTTCCCCTCCTCAAGCATACCAATATCCCCTGTATGAAACCATCCATCCTCATCGATTACCTCACCCGTTAACCCGGGCTCTTTATAATATCCTAACATCAAACCCGGTCCTTTACATAAAATCTCGCCATCTTCTGCTATTTTTACATTAAATCCCTCGAGAACCGGACCAACAGTCCCGATTTGCATTTCTCCCGTTAAAGGATTATTTACTGCAATAACAGGAGATGTTTCTGTAAGACCGTATCCTTCAAGATTATACATGCCAGCCATGCCAAGAGTACGTGCAATCCTGGGCTGAAGGGCGGCCCCGCCCGAAACGATATAAACTATATTTCCTCCCAACGCTTCCCGCCATTTAGAATAAATCAATTTATCAGCAATTTTAATTTTCATCTTCAGAAGGAAGCCATATTTCTTATTATATTCAAAATGCCTTGTTAACCGGAGCGCCCAAAAATAAATTGACTTTTTGATACCCTTTAATTCTTTACCTTTTGCCACAAATCCATCATATACCTTTTCCATCAACCGGGGCACTGTATTGAACATATGCGGTTTTATTTCCTGGATAGCAGGTAATATTTGTCCAAGACTGCCTACATAATAAACACCCATTCCCTTGTACTGAAAATGATAATTCACACTACGCTCATACACATGACATAGCGGGAGAAAACTTATGACCCGGTGCTCTTTACCCAGTTCATGCATTTTTGAATGAGCTACAAAATTTGAAACCAGATTGTTATGTGAAAGCATAACGCCTTTGGGGACACCCGTGGTTCCTGATGTATATATTAATGTTGCCAAATCTTCAGACTGGATAGAATCTTTAATCTCTGATAATTTTTTTTCAAGTTCATTTCTCTTTGACTCTCCCACACGGAGAATTTCATTAAAATTCTTAGCACCCTTTACATCTTCAAAAGTATAAATATCCTCAATTGAAGAAATATCTGAAGCAATGGGATGAAGCTTATTATAAAGTCTGGCATCACCAACGATCAACAGCTTAGCTTCTGAATGCTCCAAAATATATCTATACTCCTCCACCCCGATATTTGGATAAATTGGCACATGTACAATGCCGGTCATTGACATTCCCATATCGCCAAAATTCCATTCCGGACGATTAGTAGTGATGGTAGCTACCTTATCACCTTTTTTAAATCCCAACGCTAAAAGTCCCAAAGCAAATTGATGAGATTTATTATAATATTCTTTTGTGGAGTAAGTGTACCAGTCACCATTCTTTTTGCCACCCAGGGCATCCTCTCTCGGAAACTCAATTAAATACCGATCAAGGATATCAAATGTACGTGTAACTTTAGAAAGCATTTTAAAAAATTTAGTCTGAATGTCAAATATAATTGATTTACGCTGCGTCTCATTTCTGTTTTATATGAGAATTTTATGATTTTTATTATTTAGAATAATTCAAAATAATAACAATAACCTCATAATCAATAATATATATCAAATAATATCGAAAATGAGACTTAATAATTCTAAAAATTAATTATTTTATCAATTTTTGGTATTTGGTATCTTTCAAATATGCTGCGATCATTAAAACTATGAGCAATAGCAGAATGACAGGAACAGAAGGATTTAATCCGGAAGCATTGACCCTGCCATATGAATGTAATCCGCTAAGATAATAATTAACACCAAAATAAGTCATAATTACTGATCCGAAACCAACAACAGAAGCGAGATTATAATTAAATTTTCCTTTCAAAGACGGTATAAGTCGCATGTGTACAATAAACGAATATACCACGACGGTAATAAGCGACCATGTTTCTTTTGGATCCCAGCCCCAGTACCTACCCCAACTCTCATTTGCCCAGACAGCACCAAGGAATGTGCCGATAGTCAGACCGTACAAGCCCACAATAGCCGACATTTCATTAATAGTTGTAAGCTGATCAATAAAAATATTAACCGCATTTTTATTTATTTCATTTCTTATAACAATTAAGATTAGAACCAAAATACCCAGGAATGCGCTTAATCCAAAAAATCCATAACTTGAGGTGATGACTGAAACATGGAATGTAAGCCAATGAGATTTTAATACAGGAATCAGATTGGTAATCTCGGGATTCATCCAGCTAAGATGAGCGACAAAAAGTGAAATACCTGATAAGAAAGAAGCTGTACCTATTACCATGTAATACTTCCGTCCGAAAAGTACCCCGGCAAGCATTGCAGCCCAAGCGACATAAACCATCGACTCGTAGCCATTACTCCATGGTGCATGACCTGAAATATACCATCTGGCAATTAATCCAACAGTATGAATTAAAAAAAACAGGGAGATGAAAATAAAAAACATTCTTTTCAAGATTATCGGCAATTGTTTCATCCTGAAAATATTAATAAATAAGATTAATAAAAGAAAAAATCCTGCCAATAGGTAAAAAGGAAATATTCTTTCAAAAGGATTGACTTTATTATATAAAATCTCAACTTTCTTTTTTAGATGACAGGGTATGATATCACCCCCGTATTTATTTTGAAGATCATCAATAGTCTCCAGAATTTCGTAGGACTCACGGAAATTTTGCTGTGTTATAGAATTTAATAACATTCTGAAACCCTCTTTGACAAAGACAGAATCCACGCCTGAATATTCTTCTGCAGCCATGCCTGGAGAATACCATTTATCTTGTTCATTAACTGGCGGGAATATATTGAAAATCGATCTGTTAAAAACCATAAAACAAATGCTGACCCGTTCATCCAGATAAATATATTCCTTTTCCACCCTGCTCCGGAATTCAGGAATCTTGCTAAAGGCAGCTCTCACATTTTCTGCAATCCGATAGTTTCCCTCATCATCAAATAATTGTCTGACAGAGATATATTTTCCTATTATTCCTAGTTCCGCAATGAGGGTTTTATTTGAAACCCTGATAATGGGCAACGTACGCCAAATTTCAGGGTAAGCCATCATACTCAGCACAACCTCATCGGGGGACTTACCAATAAGAGAAGATTTTCTGCTTATTTTTCTGAGAATTTTACTATTAAGAGTTGAGACAGGCTCAATTCGGCCGTCAACGCTCTGTACCCATAACTCACTGAATTTTTTAACAACACCCTTATCAATTCCGGGTATGTCGGCAGAAACTCCTCGCTGTGCAGAGGAATTAAATGAAATTCCACAAATTAAAATAATCACAGTAATAGTTCTGACAACAGGCTTCTTAAGTTTGCGTATCAGTTTACTGAAATAAGAACTTCTGTTCAATAATGATAAAATTATGCCAAATACCAACAGTGCATAACCAAAATAAGTAATCACCGTACCCCAATAATCATGATTTACCGAAAGAATGGTACCTTTCTCATCTTCATCATAAGAAGATTGAAAAAATTTATACCCTTTATATAGCAAAGGTTTATTCATCGAGATAGTTTGGAGATGCTCATCATTTTCCTTTCCATCAATTATTTTTATTTCTGAGGAATATGATGAAGGTGAATCGGAACCTGGGTATCGCTCATAATTGAAATCTGCCAGATATACACTAAATGGAAGGAATTTTTTTCTGGCACCATAGGCCAATTTTAGTTTATTGCCGTCCACCAAAATATTAAGAGTATCGGCAGCAATGCCTGAGTGTCCGAAAACAGGAACAGTTTGTTTAGATTGCTCACCGCTAATTTGTATAAAAACGGCATCCTCATTTGTATCCAAAGAGCTTTTAACAGCAGTATATTCAGCGCTTGGATAAAAGTTGCGAACCAGGAAACGGAAACCACTTATACTGTATAAAAACATATTCCTGACAGACACTGTATCACCAGACAGGTAAGATGTACTTTCCCTGCTCGTCATTGTGCTTTCCGTTAATAAATAATCCGAAGTCATATAAAGATCGCTTTCTTCTGCAAAAAATCTGACATCTGTCTCTTCTTCCGTCTCAAAACCTATTGAAATCCCGGATTCCTCCAATATATCACCTTTTAAAAAAATGAATGACTGCATACCCTTTGAATCCTTTGATGAAAAAACAAAATCTATCATGGATTCACCGGCTGCCGATGGAGCAGGCTTCTTTTCAGCTCCGGAAATATATCCAACCGATTTCACCTTTACCTTTTCCCCATTCAAACTAAAACTGGCAGAAAACTGCTTTTGGCTTAATTCTGAGAACCTTACTAACTTGTTCTCCTCTTCACCATTCATTCCTGCATAAAAATATGGATCTGATGAAAGCATCGAGTCAGCACTTTCATTTTCCCGTATATGCATCATACCCTCATAACTAAAATGACGGGTAATAAATGCTCCCAGCAATATCACCAAAAATGAAAAATGAAAAATTCCAAGTGTATATCGTTTTACAGTGTATAATTTATATTTAAAAATATTATTCACAAGATTAAGAGCAAACAATGCCCATAAAAACTCGAACCAATATGAATTATATATAATCGCCCGCGCAGCGGGGGTACCAAAACTGCTTTCCACGAAAGTGGCTATTGCCATTGAAAAAGCCAAAGCCAGCAGTAAAAAGGCCATAAATGACATTGAAGTAATAAAAGAATAAATCCTCTTCATTTATTGATTATTTTGAAGCTATGAAAATAATCCATATTTCTAATAAAACAAAACTTAAGGATTATCAGTTGCTCCGGGCAATGTTACAGTAAAAGTTGTACCGCCGCCAGCGCGTGAAGAAAAAGTAATATTTCCACCATTATACCTGACAAAACTTTTTGACAATGCAAGGCCCAGGCCTGATCCTTTGACATTGCTGACATTTGATCCCCTGTAGAAAGGCTCAAATATTTCCTTTACATCTTTCTTGTCAATTCCTATTCCCTCATCTGATATATTAATTATTGCTTCTGATTTAATTACTTTTAATTCAACTTTCACCGTAGAAAAGTCGGGGGAATATTTAAAGCTATTCGATAAAATATTATTGATTACCTGCTTTATCATTTGCTTATCAATACAAATATATACAGGCTGCGGAGGTATCATCAACTTAATATTATGTACGATTTCAGGAATTGCCTGGTTTTCCCGGATTATTTCATCAATAAATTTACTAATATCGACCTTTTCAGGCTCAAATTTCACTTTGCCAGAATCCATATGGGACAAATCCAGTACTTTTTCAATAACTTTTTTTAAATAATCAATGTTTTTTTTTATCCGTTTAATTTTTTTTGCCCTATCCCTTTTGGTCATTATTTCAAAGTAATTATCCAGTGATTCGGCTGCCAAAAGCATGGTGGAAAGAGGTGTGCGAAATTCATGAGATGTCTTCGAAACAAAACGGGATTTTAGCTCATTTAATTTTTTTTCTTTGTTTAACGACTCGATAAGGGCATTTTCATATTTTTTTCTTTGTTCAATATCAATAGTAGTACCTATTATTCTTTCGGGATTACCCTCTTCATCGCGATTCATTACTTTTCCGCATACCAGTACCCATTTATAGGATCCGTTTTTACATAGGATACGGTGTTCATTGCGGTAAATTGGTGTTTTGCCTACTAAGTGCAATTCGAGTATCCGGTTATTATTATCCCTGTCATCAGGATGAACAAATTTATCCCATTGTTGCAAAAATAGTGGGTCTAAATCATGATCATCATAACCGACAATTCTTTTCCACTGTTTCGAAATAAAAATCTTATTATTTTTAATATCCCAGTTCCACAAACCATCACCACAACTTTCCATCGCATATTGCCAGCGGGCTTCACTCTGACGCAGCTTTTCTTCAACAACCATTCTTTTCGAAATATCATTACATACAATATAGTAAGCGTCTCTACCCTCCCATTTTCCCACAACAGCTTTAGCCTCAACGGTTATCTTATAACCATTTTTACTTAAAAGCATAACCTTATAAACGTCTGCTTTTCCATCAAGTATAGCTTCCAATGCAAAAGAATCCTTACTACCTTCCCGTTTAAAAAATATATCAGCTATATTCATGCTATTAAACTCACCTATAGAGTATCCCAATTGTGTTTCAACAACCGGATTAATTTTAAGAATGGCACCGCTATTATCTGTTATGAATAAAAAATTATTGATTGATTCGAAAATAGACTGGAAATTTTTCTGGCTTATGAGGAAATCGTTTTGAGTTCTTATACGGTCAATTGCACCTCCTAATTGAAAAGCAATTGACTCAAGCATTATCTTTGTCCTATCGTGAAAATTTTTATTTATAGCTATTCCGGCATTCAGAGAGCCTATTACAGTGCTTTTCATATTTTTTACAGGAATAACGCAAATTTGCTCCAGCTTTTCCTTCTTGAATAAATGTGAATCTCCTATGACTTTGCTATAGCAACCATAAACTGGTTTCCCTTTCAAAACTAAATGGTATTGAAATTTTGAAGAATCATATTTCCCGGTTTTTTTAAAAAAACTTTCAGAAAATCCTGTACTTTTTGCCAGTTCAAGTAAACTAGAATCTTTATTAAACAAATAGATACCTGCACCACGGATTACTTCAATTTTATTTACTGCATTCAAAACTGTTTTAAGAGCTTCCTCAATAGACGAAGCTGATGCCAATAAAAATCCAAGGTCACGTATCAATGTATCCATTCCCATGATTATCAGAAATTATATTTCTTACTTAATATTTCCCTTACTTGAGTTTTGTTGAAATCAGTTGCTTCCAATCTTATAAATTTTACGTGGTATTTTCAGACAAACAACTGATCCTTTATCGGGCTTACTTTTTATTGTTAAAGAACCCTTATGTAATTCGATAATCCGTTTTGCTATAAACAGCCCCATACCAATTCCCTGCTGTTCATATATATGTCTGTCAAATTGCACAAAAGCATTTATTTTTTTAACACTATTCGGCGGGAAGCCCCTTCCTTTATCTTTGATGACTATTTTTAAACAATCATCAGAAACTTTTGAACTAATATTTACTATCTGACCCGGCTCGGAAAACTTAAATGCATTGCTGACAAGCTCTTTAAGTGCAAAAGTGAACCATTCCTGAATTATATCTACTTCACAATTTTCGATTTTAAGAATACAATCACCCGTCCTGTCATGAAGCGAAGCTACATTATTTACTATTGTCCGGATAATACCGGAAATATCAGTTACTGAACAAAACAATTTGGAATTTTCATTGATTTCTGTATCTATGTATGTTAAATATTCCTTAATTATTTCATATAACTTGTTGCTATTTTCATAAATGGACATTCCCATCATGGAGATATCTTCAGCCACCATATTATCGGCATCTTTTCTTATGATATCACTGAAACCCATAATAATATTAAGTGGAGTCCTGAATTCGTGTGGAATTGTATAAATAATGCTGTCCCTTACTTTTTTAATATTCTTATTAATTATATTTTGTTTAAAAAAGCGGGCTTTTATTGCATTCAACAAATTATAGCGGGTAAAAGGTTTTGTAAGGTAATCATCAGCTCCCATATCCATACCTTTCCGTAAATTTTTATTTCCGTCAACAGCTGTAATAAAAATAAAAGGAATTAACTGGGTTTCGCTGTCTTTTTTCAAAATTTCAAGAACTTCAAATCCGTTCATTCCTTTCATTAATATATCGCATAATATCAAATCCGGAACAGATTTCTTTGCAATTTTTATTCCTTTGCGGCCATTATTACATTTTAATGTTTTATAACCTTCATATTTTAAAATATCAGAAATCTCTTCCAATAACTCTTCTTCATCTTCTATGATCAATATTAGCTTCACCTTAACTTACTTTAATAGTTAATAATCAATCAAGAAACAAAATACCCGAAAACAAAATACATTATTGTTTCCGGGTATTGGTAATAGTGATAATAAAACCACATTATGAGCTTATTCAAAAATATATTACAGTAAGATATTTTTCAATTTTTCAGTATGTACATTTTATGGACAAATTAATGAATTGTATCTGCGCCCATATCCTTTCCGGAAAAAATTCCTTTTTCTCTGTATCTTCAAAGCAGTTTAAGCCAACAGTCATAAAATTAAAATATTTTTTTAAAAAACAACCTGCCCCGGAAAATCCGGAGCAGGGATAGCAGTAATCTTGCCATATTATATGCTTGAGGGTAAATTAAATAATTAGCTGTTTAATTTTAATAAAAAAATAATTTAATAAAAGCAATATGGCCGATTCACATAATTAATTTATATTTCAAAATAAATACTACTTTTCATGAAAAAAAATACTTACATATAGACATATTAAAGACATCTGGAAAAAAATTACTTAATTTTATCATTATTGATCATTAGTTTGAAATTTAACTTATCCAAAAAATCTCCTTTAGTCGTTTTGCTGACTTTAAATTTGATTTGCTGCGGATCACATACGGATGAAAGAAATTCAAGCTGTAAAGGATCTATTTTCAAAGAATATTCACCGGGAAGTATACCAGTACAATAAAAAGTGCCATCAGAAAATGTTTTTATAATTTTCTCATATTCATTGTTTATTCCTTTAATTATGAGACGTAATCCCCCGATATTCCGATTACTCTGTTTTTCACAGAGGGTCACTTTCCCTTCTATGCCCCCTGTATGGTACAAAGGTATTTCTATGCTCTTATAACGATTCGGGACTGCAGTGAAAGAAAACTTATTCGTAACAGGTGCAAGTAACGGATCAGGCAATAAATCTTTTACTACTTCAGCATAATAAGTCCTGTAACCAACTAACCGACTTATGTACAAAATACCTTCAGGACTTATTTCCATAGAAGCTGCCTGGTCAAGACGTATGGCTTTTGAGGGAACAATAATCTCTCCTTCATCGTAGCGGCCATTTTCATTGGAATCCTCAAACATAACGACAGACACTGCTGCAAGTCCAACCTGCCGGCGATTAGATGCAATAATTTTTCTTCTCTCGTTATCAAAAAAAAGTGATCCGGAAATATCCTGACACATAAGATAGTTACGTTTATGATTTAAGTACCGGCTAACTGATCTGAAAGAAGGCAGGTCAATGGTCAGTATTCCCTGTAGATACAGGGTGTTTGAATGAAAATCATAATCCATATTAACACTTAAACGCCCTTTTCTCCATACAGTCCGCGAAAACCGCAATCCTGCAGACCGTGTGTATCCACCAGCCAGATCATATTCTCCATCTATTCTCATGAATAATCCTTGTATAAAAACGGGAAGTTGCTTTTTGCGCGAAAAATTACAGGTTGTGGCTACGGTAAAAAAACTGTTATTATAGCCGCTTGTTCCATGCCTCCTGTTCAACCGTCCGTGATAATCAAAACGAAAGTTTATTCTTTTTACCCTTGCACTATATCCTGCCCGGTAACCGGTATTGCTGCCCTGGTCAAAAGACATATGATCACAAGCCATCCTGATTCCCGAGCATATTCCCGGTAAATCAAAAGGAAAATAATATCCTGCATATAGTTGTTTTTCGGCCCTGACAGGATTGTGTCTGTTAAGTCCGTCAAAATGAGTCAACGCCAGATTTATACTGCTGCCGGATACATATGTGGCACGTGCAGCAAAACGGTAATAAGCCCCGGGAGCAGCATTAAAGTCGAACAGGTATTGATCAAATAACCATCCTGACAAAACAGAATAGAAGAGTGGCTGGGAATCATTACTAAAATATTCTGTGCCGAATTTAACAGTAAAATTTTTGGAAATGCCTTTTCCTGCTTCAAGATGAAACATATAATTATCAAGATCAGTTCTATAATATTTATCAGTTACTATGCCTCCTTGTAAGTTATAGAATAATGTACCCGGCGGTAATAATGAAAAAGGTATATATATCCTCTTGTTTTTAATTAATATTTCTCCGGATGGCTTGTATATTTTCAGGCATAAACGTACAGTCCCGTACGTCAAAGGAAAATCAAACCGGTAATGCCCCCCTTTACCGGCTTTTGTAAAATAACTTAACCTGTTGTTGAGATAAAGTTCTACTTCGGAGCTTGGAACAGTATTACCTTCAATGACATACTTATTGTATACACGCCTAGGTATAACAGGTTCATTACTCACAGAAATACCGGCTATGCACCTTCCCGATACCCCTGAAGTATACATATGCCCTGCCTGCAAGGAGGTAATAAAAGGATTCTTTTCAAATACATATTTCCAGTTCAGGTGTCCGTTTCTGCATAATTCATAGTCTCGGTTTAAATGCCCTGAAATATTACCTCGCAAATCACCTCCCAAAAACTCCATTCCTCCTGCAATATTATAATTAACAAAAATTGAATTATTACTCGCTGAAAAACCCATATCATAGTCAATCATTCCAATACCAAATATTTTCCGTTCTCTTTTGTATTTCAAGGGGTAATAGCGATCCTTTTTCAAATACTTTTCAAGGGCAAGATGCCGCTTTTTACGCAATTCCCTATCTTCAACGGGTAAAGTGTGGCTGCTCTCCAGGGTAACCCGCAAAGTGCTCATATAAATTTTAAATTTTAATCCGAACAACTGTCTGAAAAGAACGGGGGACAAATAAATTTCAAGCTTACCTTCCCGGAAGTCATCTTTTGAAAAAGATATCTCCCTCCGGCATAATGATGCCTTAAGAGAATTAATGTCGATCTTCCAGTGATTATCATGTTTAAGCCAGGTACCCCGGAGTAGTCCCGGTTTTTCCCCCCTCTCACAATGTATACAAAGCAGGCCGAAAATTTCAGTGACAGGCAGAAAAATATTACCCTTACTGTAAACAGCGTTTATATAATTCTGTCCCGCCGCAGGGAAATGAAAATAAAGAACAATCTCTTCATCACCGGTAAAACCGGCACCATCGATCTGATATGTTATTAACACAGGCAACAAACTAAATAACAAAAAAATCATTCTGTGAAAAATATCATTAACAAGCATCTTTCAAATCCTGCATTTAAAACTCTTTTGGAGACATGATAATTTTTATGGGGAGACACATTGAGGAGTAAAATATATTTCTTTGATTTTTCATGTCAAAACACATATGCCAACAAGTAATTATTAATTCTGATAGCACTAAAGCAGAACATTTCTATTCTATGACTAACGGCATCTTAAAATGTACGGGATCACACTGAACAAGATCTGAAGAAGGTATATCACTTCTTTCGGTTCGGAATACGAATTCAAGGTCATAACTTCCCGGAGCAAGATGTCCTGCAGGCAGTTCCATTTCAATACGTTTCAGTATGTCAAAATAAACCACTATTGTTTGACTGTGACGAGCGATTACATTACCAGCATTATCTGATAAACAAAGATTAACACTTCCATTAAAAGGACTATTCCCCTCCGTCCTAAGTTCAGATACTGTAGTCAGTTTACCATTATCAATACATGTTTTAACCTCTGCTGCAATAAGTCCTGTTGTCACATTTCCCTTAAGGTAAAACAGGGCAATATTCTGTTTGAAAATATAGTTAATGCTGGTACTGACCGCTCCGGAAATAAAATTTTTGTCAATATCCTCTATAGCTTTCGAAGAACTTATGATCATCCTGTTCCAATAAGCACCGTCAGGTTTGTCATTATCCGGCAACACCTGTACACGCACAATCTGCTGGCTCCCCGGCTCCAGTACAAAACGCCGCGGAAAAGCACGCAATTTGCTTCCAAGTCCGTAAAGTGTTTCTGCCGCAGTATCATTATAAACCATTACCAGATTGCCCAGACTATCGGAGGAAGGGTAACCAAACTCGAAAGAAACGGAAATCTCCCTAGCCATATCATGACCATTGCCTATCATTAATGAGGCTATTCTGTTATCATCATGTATATAAAGAGTAGTTGGGGCAATAGATATTTGTGCTTTTACCGGAATATCAATTATAACAAAAAATATTCCCGGCAATAATATTATTAAAACTCTTATTAACCTCATTATCCGTTTGCCCTGCTATTAATTATACTCAACCGTAAAGTCAGCCGTTCCCGAATATTCTCCAGCGGTAGCCCCATTTAACACTCCCAGGCTGCCACCGACCCAAAGGTAATAAGATCCTAAAACAAGGTTTATGGTATCATAGCCACCTTCCAGAGATAAATCGGTGGATTCAGACTGACTATTTGTATCCAAACCTGAAACTGCCAAAGTAAAGGTAATATCGTTGCCTGCACCGTCAGAAAGAAGTATAGAAACAGGCCAGCCAACAAGTATGGATTCTGTTTCATTGCCACAAATAGACAATTGTCCGGCGGTAGCGGTCGCACCAACATAAGAATTTTCACTTCCCTGAGGATCCAGAAAAATATCCCCGGTTGTAGTTGCAGATATATTACCAAAATTTGCATCATTTATATCTGCAATCGATAAAGCACTTAATACTGTGGCATTCACTGTAATAGTCGCACTCTCATGTGGCTGGGCATTAACACCGACACGAAAAATTGCACTAAATAAAGTAGCAGAAATAATAAATTTGACCAGTTTTTTCATGATGAGATTTTTTAGTTATATTGCTAATTATATTCAAAAATAATCTGTCTGACCTTATCCGGGCAAAGCAATATCCATGCTTTGAAACACTTAAAGCCTTCCTTTTTATTTTCGCTAAACATTTTGACATTATTCATTAGAAAGTCTGCTCGTGTATTTTTAAAAGGAACTGCATTTGCCACATCAGGAATTCCGTTGTTCAGCTAACAACCATCCATCCAGTCCCTCCAAAAAAGAGGGACTGGAGTCCGGTGGTAAAACCATTTATGACATTCATGTAGTTGTGTAGACACTGTTTTTAGCGGGGAAAAACCCTTATACAGGTTATAAGAAAATTCTCACAGAACAATAAAAGCATCTCACTGAATGTCTCATACAAAAATGAAATAAATATTTTACAATGCAATACTTATGTTATGTACAAATTATGGACAATTCACTAAATATTTATAGAATTTTTCCCCTTGTTCCTAACGAGTAAATATATTCATAAAAATCATCGCTATTACCTAACCCAAGTTTCCTCTTAAGCCTGTAACGGTTTTTTCTCACACTATCCTCTGAAATATTAAGCAAATCTGCCATTTGACCGGTATTCAGTCCCATGAAAGTAGCAGCGATGAAAATCATTTGATACCTTGTTAGTCCCGGAATCACGGTGGCTAAATTTGAAATAAAATCCGGATATACCTGCTGAAATTTCAACTGAATGACAGTCCAATTGTTACTTAGAACTGTTCTTCTGTTTATTTTACTTTTTAGTTCAATCAATAATTTTCTTTGTTCGCTACTTATCTTTGGATTTCTAAGCCTGCTCGATATTATTTTTGCCAGGTTATCTATCTTGATACTAATCTCTATAGCATTAAGTGTCTCCTCCTTCAACTCTATCTCCTTCTCTTTCAACTGTTTGTCTAATACATTCTTTTCGTTCGAAATTTGTTCAATATACTCCTCCATCTCAACCAACTCTTCAGTGAGAAAGGCTATCTTATTTTTCAGTTCATTTTCTATTTGATCAATTTTTTCATTTAAATACTGTTCATAAAAAGTATCTTTTTCTATACGTGATTCTATGGCCTTCAGGAGTTCATCCCGGGTAAATGGCTTAGTAAGATAATCATCCGCCCCCAGCTCCATGCCACGGCGTTGATTTAACCGTTCACTCAGTGCTGTAATAAAAATAAATGGTACGGGACGGTTAATATTTTTTATTTTAAATCTCTTTAAAAACTCATATCCGTCCATGCCCGGCATCATTATATCACATAGGATAAGATCAGGGCGGTTTTTTACAGCAATAGTCATTCCTTCATTTCCATTTTCAGCCTGAAAAACATCATATCCTTCATAATTCAATATTTCTGCAACTCCTTCCCTGAGTTCATTTTCATCTTCAATAACTAGTATTTTTTTCATTGTTGATTATGGTTGAATAATTATGTTCAAGGGCCAATAATTTCAAAGATTAATAAAATATTTTCAAAACGCAAGCTATCCCTCTAAAAAAGTAATAGCTTTATTAATAGCCGGTATTAATCCTGAAACATCTTTTCCCCCTGCAGTAGCATAAAATGGCTGTCCCCCGCCACCTCCTTTTATTTCACGACCTGCTTCACGAACGATCTTCCCTGCATTAAGTCCTTTTTCATTTACAAGATTTTCGGAAATCATAACAGTCAGCGCCGGTTTTCCTCCAATATCGGCTCCTATTGCCAGAAACAAATTATCCACCTCCTGTTTCAGTTGAAATGCCAAATCCTTCATCATGGAGGCATTATCCACCTCCACTAATCCGGATATTATATTTATACCTTCCCTATTTAAAATCTTATTTTTCAAATTTGCTTTTATAATCTTCAGTCGCTCACGACCAAAAGCTTCAACTTTTTTTGATAATTCACTATTTTCTTTCAGCAGGTTCTTAATGGTACACTTAATATCTTTTGATCCCCCGAGATTTTCACGGACACTATCAAGAATTTTTATCTGTTCATTAACATATTTCTCTGCCTGTTTGCCCGTGATGGCCTCAATACGCCGTACTCCCGCAGCAATAGCGCTTTCAGAAATAATTTTGAACAAACCTATCTGGCCTGTAGCTGCAACATGTATGCCTCCGCAGAGTTCCACGGAATCACCAAATTTTATTACACGTACCGATTCACCATACTTTTCATTGAACAACATTACCGCATTCATAATCCTTGCCTCTTGCATAGGTATATCCCTGAATTCTTCGCAAGTGTAATTTTTCCGGATATTTTCATTGACTATCTTTTCAACCTGCTCGATTTCTTCATCTGTCATTTTTCTGAAATGCGAGAAGTCGAACCTCAGGTGACCGGCATTCACCAATGAACCTTTCTGCTCAACATGAGAGCCGAGCACTTCTCTTAATGCAGCATGAAGTAGGTGGGTAGCTGTATGGTTATTAGCTGTCTCAATACGTTTCTCATGATTAACTACCGCCCTGAAACGACCTTCGGGATCATCAGGCAATTTATTGGTCAGATGAACAATAAGTTTATTTTCTTTTTGTGTATCAAATATATCAATTTTCTCTCCGTCTCTTTCAATAAAGCCGGAATCGCCCACCTGTCCGCCTGACTCCCCATAAAAAGGCGTCCTGTCAAATACTAACTGGTAATAAGATTTTTTCTTTTGTTTTACTTTTCGGTACCGTGCGATATATACTTCAGCTTCAAGAGAATCATATCCAAGGAATTCTGTCCTGTCAATTTTCCTTACCTCATGCCAGTCGCCTGTTTCCAGCCTGGTAGCATTACGCGACCTGTTCTTCTGAACAGACATCTCTTTTTCAAAACCTTTGACATCAATCCCCAATTCATTTTCCCGGGCAATAAGAGCTGTCAGGTCAAGTGGAAATCCAAATGTATCATATAAAATAAAAGCATCTTTCCCCTGAATTTCCGTCCCGTGATTCTTCTTGATTTGTAAAATAATATCATCTAGCAATTTAATACCGGTTGAAAGAGTCCTCAAAAATGACTCTTCTTCTTCATGTATTACTTTGCTTATAAGCTCCTTCTGGGCATCCAGCTCCGGAAAAGCTTCCCCCATAGTATCCCTGAGCACTTCTACAAGCCGGTAAATAAGAGGTTTCCTGTATTCAAGGAAAGTAAAACTATAACGCACAGCACGTCTCAGAATACGCCGCACAACATATCCTGCCTTGTTATTGGACGGCAACTGTCCGTCGGCAATAGCAAAAGAAACTGCCCTCAGGTGATCTGCAACAACGCGCATAGCAATGCTAACCTTTTTATCGACGCCGTATTTTTTGCCTGTCAGCCGGCTGACCTCTAAAATTATATTCTGAAATATATCAGTATCATAATTAGAATTAACGCCCTGTAAAACCATACAGAGTCGCTCAAAACCCATACCGGTATCTACGTGCTTTTCGGGCAATTCTTCAAGCAAACCATTTGCCTTTCGGTTATACTGAATAAAAACAAGGTTCCATATTTCTATTACCATCGGATGGTCTTTATTTACCAACTCCCTTCCCTGTAATTTTCTTATTTCCTCCTCACTACGTAAATCCACATGTATTTCCGAGCATGGTCCGCAAGGCCCTGTTTCCCCCATTTCCCAAAAATTATCCTTTTTATTGCCGGTTAAAATATGGCTTAATGGGAGATGATTACTCCAGAATTTTTCTGCCTCAACATCCTTTTGAAGTCTGTCGTCGCTGTCTCCTTCAAAGACTGTTGCATATAACCGTGTAGCCGGAATACCCATTTTTTCTGTAAGGAACTCCCATGCCCAGTCTACGGCTTCTTTTTTAAAATAGTCGCCAAACGACCAGTTTCCCAACATCTCAAACATAGTATGGTGATATGTATCCAGACCCACTTCTTCCAAATCATTATGTTTGCCCGAAACCCTCAGACATTTTTGTGTATCAGCGACACGCCTCCATTTTACCGGTTCATTGCCTAAAAATATATCCTTGAACTGATTCATGCCGGCATTTGTATACATCAGAGTCGGGTCATTTTTTACAACCATTGGAGCTGAACTGACAATATGATGACCTTTATCCCTGAAAAAATCAAGAAATGCATTGCGTATATCATTTGAGGTCCGTTTCATTATTAACTTTTTAATTTTGCTATTTTGTTAAAAAAAATTAAAGCGAATGTAACATTTGATCCTAAAAAAAATTATTTATATAGTTTTGCAATATAGAAAATAGATTGATTAATAAAAATTCTTGCAAAGTTACAGGTTTTAATTAATTTTGTTTAGTACTGTAAATAAAAATAGCCGTTGATTTTATGGCGAAAAAGAAATATAAATTTAATCCTGACACCCTTAGTTATGAACGTATAGGGATATCAAATAAAGAAAAACTTGGCAAAATAGTCACCTATATTAGCAGTAGCCTTGCTCTTGCTATTATTATGGCAGTAATTTTCCTAAGTTATTATGAAACTCCCCGAACACGGATATTAAAAAAGGAAAACCAAAGACTTCTTACACAGTATGAGCTTATGTATCATGATATCAATCAGATAGAAAAGATACTTGCAGAACTGCAACAACGTGATGATAATATTTACAGGGTAATTTTCGAATCTGACCCAATTCCTGCTTCGGTGAGGAGAGCTGGTTTTGGCGGGAGCAATAAATATTCACATTTAAAAAGTCTTAATAATTCCGACCTAATTATTGAAACTGCCCGCAAACTGGACATAATTGCAAAAGAGGCATATATTCAGTCCAAATCATATGATGAAGTGATGCATATGGCATTGAACAAGGAAAAAATGCTTGCCAGCATACCTGCAATAATGCCTATAGCAAATGAAGACCTCAAAAGGACAGCAAGCGGATGGGGATACCGTATCCACCCAATTTACAAAGTTCGTAAATTTCATTATGGGATGGACTTTACAGCCCCCACAGGAACTCCCATTTATGCTACAGGTGATGGCAAAGTTGTGGAATTAAAAGGATCAAGACGAAGTCGCTCGGGTTACGGGCTAGTTATTAAGATTGACCACGGATTCGGATATGAAACCCTCTATGCACATCTAAACTCTTTTAATGTCAGGCTGGGACAAAAAATGAAGCGGGGAGATATTATAGGCTATGTGGGCAACACAGGCGGCTCAACAGCACCACACCTGCATTATGAAGTACATAAAAACGGCAGAGCGGTAAATCCACAGTACTATTATTTTAAAGACCTGACTCCACAGGAATATGAAAGGATGATTGCAATATCTTCAAGTATCAGCCAGACTCTTGATTAAAATCAGGCTTTTACTCAGGGTGTAGCAGTTGCCATTATATTTTCTACACCTTTATAAAAAAATATTTCAGCAAAATGGACTGAATTATAAATAATAAATAAATTTACACAGGTACTATGGCCATAAAAGATAGCCTTATTATCTGATTTTTAAAACAGACAATTTTCCCGTGAAGCGATTTAAATTATAAATCATAATTTAATTAGTGCCATATAAAAAACCTAAAATAGAAAAAGTATACTATTCTATCGGCGAAGTATCCCGTAATACAGGAGTAAGTACCTCATCAATACGCTATTGGGAAAATAAATTTGATGAGCTTTCTCCTCATAAAAACACAAAAGGTACTCGTTTTTTTAACAAAAATGATATTGAAACCGTCAAACTAATCAACCATCTTGTCAAAGAACGTGGAATGACCATCACCGGCGCTCAGCAAAAACTAAAAGATAACAAGGAAGAAACTATTTATATATGGAAAATCGTGGAAAAATTACAGAATATAAAAAAAATACTGACCGGTATAAGAGATGAAATGGAGGAACTACATGATGAAAATAAATGAAATCACAAGCTATATCAACGCTCTGGCGCCACCATCTTTGCAGGAATCATATGACAATACGGGTCTGATAATTGGAAACTCCGAAAAAGAAATAATATCTGCCCTTATCACTATAGATGTTACTGAAAAAGTTGTCGATGAAGCTATTGAGAAACAGGCAGGACTAATCATTGCCCATCACCCTGTTATTTTTTCACCCCTAAAAAAAATAACCGGGAAAAATTATATAGAACGTATTATAATTAAAGCCATAAAAAACGATATTGCTATTTTCGCCGCACATACCAATCTTGACTCAATTACAGGGGGAGTAAACACTAAAATTTGTGAAAAACTGAATCTTCAAAACTGCCGTGTTCTTAAACCCGCAAAAAGTATACTTAAAAAACTGGTAACATATATTCCACATGAAGATTCTTTAAAAGTCAGGGAAGCGATCTTCAGTGCAGGGGCAGGGCATATTGGAAATTATGATCATTGCGGATATTCGCTCGAAGGTTCCGGCACTTTCAGGGGCAACAAAGACAGCAATCCCTATGTTGGCAAAAAAGGTGATATCCATACCGAAAAAGAGGTACGCTTCGAAACAATTTTTCCTGCCTGGCTGGAAAGAAAAATAATAAAAGCACTTCTCGATACACATCCCTATGAAGAACCTGCCTACGATATTTATTCACTGGAAAATCTAATGGCAACTGCCGGTATGGGAATGACAGGAACACTCCCCAACCCCTTACCCGAAAAAAAATTTCTTTCTGTTCTGAAAAAAACTTTCCGGTCCGGTTGTATTAAGCACACTATGCTCAAAGGCAAACCGGTAAAAAAAGTAGCTGTCTGTGGAGGGACAGGTTCAATACTGCTGAATGATGCCATTGCAGCACAAGCAGATTTTTTTGTTACCGCCGACTTTAAATATCATCAGTTTTTTGATGCGGAAGGAAAAATTATCATTGCCGACATTGGCCATTTCGAAAGCGAACAATTTACTAAAGAACTATTAATTGAACTACTTACAAAAAAATTTCCTAAATTTGCCTTCCATTTTTCAAAAGTAATTACCAATCCGGTTTATTACTTTTAATGTAAGTATTGAATTTAAAGGATTATAAGCCATGGCTACACAGCAGAAACAAGAAGAAAAAGACATATCCATAGAAGAAAAGCTGCATGCTTTATATGAATTACAAACTGTAGTATCTGAGATTGATAAAATAAAAACGCTCAGGGGTGAATTACCCCTTGAAGTCCAGGATCTGGAGGACGAGATTGCCGGATTGAAAACAAGACTTGTTAATCTGGAGGATGAAATAAAGAACCTGGAAACAGTAATAAACAATAAAAAAATAGCAATTAAAGATTCCGAGGCGTTGATTGCCAAATATACAGAACAGCAAAACAACGTAAGAAATAACAGAGAATTTGATTCTCTCTCGAAAGAGATCGAATTTCAGAATCTTGAGATTGAGTTAGCGGAAAAAAGGATCAAAGAGTTCTCTGGCGAGATGGCTGAAAAAAAAGAGCTTTTCACTTCATCAAAAAATCTTCTGAAAGAAAGGGAAGAAGATCTGGAAAGAAAAAAGAAGGAGCTGGATGAAATTATCGAAGAAACAAAAATTGAGGAAGAAAAGCTGAAATCTAAAGCTGAAAAGATAGAATCTTTTATAGAACCCCGGCTACTTACTGCATTTAAGCGGATACGCAAAAATGCCCGTAACGGTTTGGCTGTTGTTACCATTCAGCGTGATGCCTGTGGAGGTTGTTTCAATAAAATACCACCACAGCGCCAGTTAGACATTGCCAGCCGCAAAAAAATTATTGTTTGTGAATATTGTGGTCGCATTTTAGTTGATCAACAATTAGCAGGAGTAGCTCCACCGGACAATGAAGTAGAAGGGTAGCATACAATTCAGGTCAATAGAGAAAAGTTCGAAATTATATTTCGGACTTTTTTTTTTGCTATTATTTAGAAGCTTACAATAGTTAAATATTTTGATGTATGAGTAAAGGTATTTCGAAATAATCAAATCTTAGCAACTTTACAAATATAGAGGTCACCCCTCTTCACAAAAAGATATTCAAGCCTATAAAACCACAAGAAAAAAGCATACATTTGTTACAATTTGTAGGAATGTAATCAAATTAAGCCATGTAAAATTTCACTAAAAGATTTTAGTTTACATAAATACCGACATCTAGTATACACCTCTACAAAACAAAATTATAAGTTTATAATACACTTATATCTAGATAAATAATATGAAAATATAAAGTTGGAATTTAACAAAGGAGAAACATTTGTAAAATATAGGTCAATTCCTTGTAAATTTAATTTAAAAATTCAATAAAATGCTATTAACAAGTATGTTAAGTAGTATAAAGTGAAGTATCACTTTATCAATTGATTTATTTGATTACGTTTTGTTCTAAATTTGAATCATGATGCTGTTAAATTTATATATATT
>CAZTAL010000112.1:0-4868 GCA_964611525.1 uncultured Prolixibacteraceae bacterium | reverse complement strand
CTCGATTGACGACAGATTGATTATTCTGTCAACACCTGAGTTAATAAGCAATAAAGCTCAGGCTGTCTGGCAACAAGCCACTGTATCCGGAAAAGTAACAGATGCTAGCGGTCAGCCTTTGCCAGGTGTGACCATAGTAGTAAAAGGCACAACTCAGGGTACGGTTACAAACGTTGAAGGGGAATATACCCTTACAAATCTGTCACGTGATGCCACACTTGTTTTTTCCTTTGTAGGGATGAAGACCCAGGAAGTGGTTGTTGGAACGCAAACAAATATTAATGTAACAATGGAGGAAGAGACTATCGGGATTGAAGAAGTTGTTGCTATCGGTTATGGCACACTTCAGAGAAACAGGATTTCCACTTCAATTACATCTCTTGAACCCCAAAAAGTTACAGTACAGGCAACAAGTTCTATTGATCGTTCACTTGAAGGTCAGATTGCCGGATTAAGTGTCAAACAAAATACCGGTGCTCCCGGTGGAGGTGCAATAATGGAAATCAGGGGTTCTGGTTCCATTGGTGCAGGGGATCAACCATTAGTGGTTATTGATGGTGTTCCCATGCTTAATCCTTATAGCAAATTTCAGTCACCGTTATCCCTGGTAAATAAAGATGACATTAAATCTATTGATGTCTTAAAAGATGCTTCTGCTACAGCTATTTATGGTTCACGCGGCTCAAACGGAGTAATCATTATAGAAACAAAATCGGCAGAAGAGGGACGAACTCAGTTTTCATTCTCTGCAGAGGGAGGTTTATCACAAATGATGCCAATGGAGAAACTGGATTTGATGAATGCCCAGGAGTATGCACAATGGCGTAAAGAGGTAGTTTTTGAGGCTGGGGAATATTATGGGTATGAAGTTACTTTAGATGATGTACCCGAAGAATACAGGTATCCTGAAAAACTTGGTGAAGGAACTGACTGGCAGGATATTTTAACAAGAGTAGCTCCACAGCAAAATTATAATTTAAGTGTTTCTCATGGCACGGATGATTTTAAAGGCTATTTTTCTATGAGCTATAGAAACGAACAGGGTATAGTTGTGGAAACCGGTTACGAAAGGTTACAATTCAGGGCAAATATGGATTATGAGCCGGTTGATTTAATAAGTGTAGGAATGAATATGAATACCTCTTATGGTATTTGGGACAAAGTCAGCGGTACCTCTTCCGGAGAAAGAATGACCTATTATGGACGAGGTGCATTATGTGTTCCTGTCGACGGACCTTATAAGGATGATGGTCCATGGGAAAATGAAAAATATTATGATGGAGAATGGGACCTTGTTATTACTGCCGGCGGTGAGGCGTTTAATCAACCAAATCCGCTTTATGCATTGAAAAATACAACAGATCTGAATCAAAGACTTAATATATATTTTCAGCCATATCTCGAGTTAAATCCATTAGAAAATTTAACTTTTAAGACTCAATATAATTTAAATCTGGCGAATAACACATATGAATTTTTTAAACCCTCGACTATCTCTGCCGGTTTTAGTGTTCCTCCAAGTGAAACCGATGGACAGTTTAATACTGGTAAAAGTCTTAACTGGCAATTTGTAAATACTTTAAACTATGAAGAAACTTTCGGGGATCACGAGATTTCAGCTTTAGCCGGTTACAGTAGAGAACGGTATAATTACCAGGGAAGCTCTTTAAATGGCAATAAATTCCCTGATGATAAGATAGAAACGATAAATGCATCCACTGAACAGACAGGTTCTACAAGTGAATCTCACTGGAGCATGATATCTTATATGTTTCGTTTGAATTATGACTATAAGTCAAAATATCTTTTTACCGGAACTATACGTAGAGACGGATGTTCACGATTTGGTTCCAAACAAAGATGGGGATATTTTCCATCTGCCTCAGTTGGATGGAATGTTACCAAAGAATCATTTTTTCCTGAAGCTGACTGGCTGTCTAATTTAAAATTTCGGGCCAGCTATGGAATGAGTGGAAATAATAGTATTGGTAATTATACATATCAATCACTTATAGGTAATAACAATTATACTTTTGGAGGCAATTTAGTTGTTGGAAGAATGCTGACAGATATGGAAAATGCATATCTTACCTGGGAAAAAGTTAGCGAATTTAATGCCGGATTGGATTTAACACTGTTAGCCGGAAGACTAAATTTTGTATTTGATTTTTATAACAATATTACAGAAAACATGCTTTGGGATGTAGATATTCCCATTTCATCAGGTTATTCCGGGACCACATTAAATTTAGGGAAGATACGTAACAGGGGACTGGAATTTTCTATTAACTCAATTAATATATCAAAAACTGATTTCAGGTGGGTTACTGACTTTAATATTGCCTTTAACCGGAATATGGTACTTGATTTAGGACCGGTTGAACGTATACTTGCAGGACATCGCAATTATTCGATTACTATGGTGGGCCAACCAATGGCAATGTTTTATACATGGAGGAAAGTTATTGAAGAACATGGAGGATTAATTCCTTCACCTGAAGTACTTGATGATTACGCTAGATTCCCTGACCAGGAAATAGCGGGGACTCCTATTTTTGAAGATAAAAATGGAGATGGAATTATAACAGAAGAAGATCATATGATTACAGGTAATCCTCATCCTGACTTTAGAGGAGGTATTAATAATAGCCTGACATACAAAAATTGGGATTTTAATGTTTCTATGAGCTTTGCCCATAATTTTGATATTTTTAGTCAGTTACTTGAAGATGTATGTAATGTCAGGGGAGTTTTTAATAATTTAAAAGATACCAAAAACCGTTGGAAGTCACCTGACAATCCCGGAACTCCAATGGAGGGAAATGACTTTGGCGTAATTAGTCAGTCCTTTGATATCAGACAAATAAAATTTAACCACCAAAATCATTCAGGCTGGGTACACAATACTTCCTTTCTGAAAATTCAGAATGTAAGTATGGGTTATACATTTAAAAATCTGAATTTTACCGATAGATTAAGATTATATTGCACAGTTCAGAATCTTCATACGTTTACAAATTATAAATTTGGTAATCCTGATGTTAATTATCATGGAAGCAATTCTTTAGTTAGAAATTTTGATACACATGATTATCCTTTGGCGCGTACTGTCATATTTGGAGTAAATCTTAATTTTTAAAATTTTATAAATTTAAAATTATGAATAATTTAAAAAATATTATATTAATAACAATAGTACTTATTGGTATTATTGGATTTGGTTGTAATGAAGAAGAATTTTTAAATGAAAAACCGGTTTCAAGTTTAACTAACAGGAACTTTTTTGAAAGTTCGGCAGACTTTGAGCAGGGAGTAAACGGATGCTATCAGAGCCTGCATACTATTTTTCGTCAGGGCAACCAGGGTATTTGGGCTATGGAAGAGATGCGTTCAGATAATACTACCTTTCAAAAAGGCCCGCATAATAGTTTATCACCACTGTGGAATTTATGTGAATTTCAAATGGATTACGGAAGTGCGATAACTACAAGCTTATGGAATAATAGTTACCGTGGTATTGGCAAGTGTAATTCTTTATTACACAATATAGAGGACAAAGAGGTAGATAACAAGGCAAGGTATCAGGCAGAAACTAAGTTTTTGCGTGCACTTTATTATCATTATATGGTAGGTTATTTTGGTGATGTTCCATTAGTTACAACAGTCATTGATTCATATGATGATGCATTCGCAAATGATATACGTGTTCCTGAAAGTGAGGTTTATGAACAAATTTTATCTGATTTGAATGATGCAAAACAAAATTTGCCCAAGAGTTATTCTTCTTCTGATGCAGGAAGGGCAACAGAAGGTGCAGCAAGGACTCTGCTGGCAAAAGTTTTAATGAGGCTGGGAAGATACGGAGATGCAGCCGATGAGCTTGAAGCAGTCATGAATTCCGGGCAATACAGCCTTTTGGATGATTATTCATCAGTATTTGATATCAATAATGAAAATAGTGAGGAGATTGTTTTCTCTGTGCAATTTATTGAAGGCCCTTACGGGTTACATAATTCTTATCAATATTTTTTCCTGCCCTATCAGGTAGATCCGTCATATTTGTCTGGCTTTAACCAGGAGGGAGGACATAGTGGAGAAAATTTACCCACAAGAGATTTGATCAATACTTTTGAGCAAGGGGATGTAAGACAGGCTATGATTGATACTTCCTTTTCCCATGAATTTGGTTATTATCATGGTCAGATCGTTCCATTTACCAGAAAATATATGCATCCCGGGCATTCAGTGGTAAGGAACACCGGAGCCAATTTTAATGTTTTCCGTTATTCTCATGTTCTTCTTATGCTTGCAGAATGTTATCTTCGTGAAGGAGGAGGCGATCCTGTACCTCTTGTAAATCAGGTTCGGGAAAGAGCAGGATTGGCTGTGCTTAATGATGTTACGTTAGATGATATCCTGCATGAGCGGAGGATCGAGTTTCATTGTGAAGCTGATCGTTGGGGAACGTTAGTCAGATTCCACAAAGAAGGGGATATTGACGTTGTTGAATTAATGCAGGCTCATGGTGAGGAAGAGAGGCAAAGGATTGCAATTAAAGGTACTGCCTTCAGTAAGATTAAATTACTTTATCCTATTCCTACTTCAGTTATTGAATTGAATTCTCAAATAGAACAGAATTCGGAATATAAATAAGTCTGTAGTTTAAAAAAGGAGGATGAATTTGTTTTTATATTTTATTCATCCTTCTTTCAGTTTACATATATGAGTTCAGTATAAAAACTGAATTTCTTATTGATTAATACTTTCTGTTATTTTATAAATGTCTAAAAATCAGTTTAATAAATTTTTTTAAATTTTCCTAAAAAGAGCGCAAAGCACCTTTTTAGACCAGACTCATTTATATTATT
>CAZTAL010000111.1:0-5167 GCA_964611525.1 uncultured Prolixibacteraceae bacterium | reverse complement strand
ACGGGAAACTCATCGCCGCTGGTGAGGCTGGTAGTATCAATTTGGGTAACGACGGCATCCGGTGGCGAAGGTACATGATAATTGACTACTGCTCCGCAGGTTTCGGGATCATTGTCAACTGTAATATCATCAGGGCAGCCAATTGTATAATATATTGTACCATTCCATGTCCGGGGAGAGTATACTGTATTTGAACTGCCGTTTATTTATAGTTTTAGTTCGTTTGTAAAGACCAAAATAAATTTCTATATAGGTTGTTGTATATTTGGATGAAAGAATAAATTTTCGGTTATCAATTTTATGAAAGGAATCCTGATTATAATCAGTAAATTGACTAAGAATTTCATTAGTTTGCCAAACACCACTATTACAACAGGGGAACATTGAATTATGGAAATATTGGATTGTAACTCTCAAAGCAGATAAGTTACAGTTGTGAAATCTGTAATTGGATAGTAAAAATTTTTTCGAAATATCAATTGATGAAAAAGTCTTACGGTGGTTAAGTGCAATTCCCGATCCTGCAAACAAAATGGCAATAACTGGTCGACTTAATTAATAATGTGATTTTTAAAAAAAGTTATCAAAGTTCACAAAAGAAAATTAAAAATTGTTATTTTTCAATTTAAATTAATATACAGATTTAATATTTTAAACATTAACAAAAATGAAAAAATATCTGCTTACTGTATTTTTTGTTTTACCCTATATTATATTGTTGGGTCAAACTGCTGTCTGGACAAAACACGAACTTCTTTTTGAAAGTTCAAAAGTGTATGATAATCCTATATATGATGTCAATGATTTCAGGATTACCTTCACTACTCCGTCCGGCAGGGAAAAGGTTGTCAGGGGCTTTTGGGATGGAGCTAATATCTGGAAAGTACGTTTTATGCCTGATGAAACCGGCTTATGGAGTTGGTTTAGTGAATGTTCCGATGAAGATAATGCAGGATTGCATGAACAGTCGGGCAATTTTAATTGTGTGCCAAATTCTTATGATAAAGCTATATTTCAGAAAGGAGCGGTCGGGCATCAACCGGGTCAATACTATCTGAGTCATGATGACGGGACACCTTTTTTCTGGCTTGCTTGTACCGCATGGAACGGAGCTTTGAAATCCACACGTGAAGAATGGAACTATTATCTGGACCACAGGGTAAAGAATAATTATAGTGTGATACAACTGGTAACGACAGAATGGCGGGGCTGTGATAAAAATCCAGAGGGTTTATCAGCCATAGAGGGTACCGGTTATATCAGAATCCATCCCGAATTCTTTGAACGGATTGACAAAAGAATTGATGAAGCCAATGCAAAAGGATTATTAGTATCCCCTGTGATTTTATGGGCATTACCCAGGGGGGAAGGACGACATTTAAGTCCGGGTTATAACTTACCTCTTGACGAAGCAGTTTTGCTTGCAAGATATATCGTTGCACGTTATCAGGGGAATCATGTTATCTGGACACTTGGAGGTGATGGTCAATACTATGATGATCAGGAGGTTAAATGGAAAGAGATAGGAAGGAGAGTTTTTAATGATATCGATCATGCACCTGTAACACTGCATCCACATGGAAGTTCATGGGTGGGTGATATTTATGACAGGGAGGAGTGGTACAGTATTATGGGTTACCAATCTTCTCATAGTAATAGTAAACGGGTTGTCGACTGGATTAATAAAGGACCAATGTCACAAATGTGGAGCAACCTTAAGCCGATGCCTTATATTAATATGGAACCTAATTACGAGGAGATACATTTCAGGATCACAGCAAAAGATGTTCGTAATGCCTGCTATTGGAGCATATTTGCCACTCCTGTTGCAGGAGTAACTTATGGTGCTAATGGAATATGGCCATGGCTTGCACCTGGTGAGAAAATTTTAAATCATCGTGATAAAGGTGGAGTAACGGGCTGGAGAAAGAGTCTGGACTTTTCGGGAAGTATGCAAATGGGTTATCTGGCTGAATTTATTAAGCAATTTAAATGGTGGAATCTTTATCCGGCTAATGACCTTTTATCAGATCAGCCAGGGGAGAAAATATATAATCATTGGATATCGGTACTGAGAAGTCCCGATTACGATATAATTATTGCTTATATACCGGAAAAATCGGATATAAAACTATTTAATCATAGGGACTATGAATATTCAGCGCAGTGGTTTGATCCCGTTACTAATGAGTATTCGCTGACGGAAATTAGTCACGCGGATAAATCAATTCATTTTAATCATGATTTTAAAAATGATATGCTTATAGTTTTAAGAAGGAAATGAATTTTGCCTCCGGGTATGACATGGGTAGAAACCTTTAATGTAATATAATTTGTTGGAAATGAATGAAATAACTGGAAGCAGAGCTCCGAAGTATCAAATGGAGTTTGCCAGGCAAACATATTAATTTCCTATCCAAGAGTCGGGGTATTAAACAACATTTTCTAAAATAAACAGCCATCGTGGTTTAAATACTCCCTGCGCAAAACAACGGACGGAATTTAATTTTTTGTTCCGGTATCTCACTAAATTTGTCTTCTGTAAATACATATGCTGTTAACTTTTAATAAAATATATTTAAAAAATAAAAGTAATTTTTAAATATATCTTTTGAAAAATCAGGGTTAATTTTAAATTGTTCTTTAAAAAGTCAGGGTTAATGATTTTCCTTCTTATAATTTGGATATGTTATCATTTATCATTTTTTTATGTGTATGTCAATTGTGAAAAACAGGAGGTAAAAATGTTTAAAAACTCAGTATTTGTTTTCACGGTCATGTTTTTCATTTTATATGGCTTGTCAGTTAATGCACAAAAAGATGTAAAAGGAAGTAAAGACCACCCAATTATTTCGAGGTATGAAGGTTCATATATTATCGGATATGAGCAGGAGGATTATGATCAGCTCGTTATGCCGGCAGGTCCTTATGAGGGTGATGACACAAAGAAGCTAACGCCGGAAGGAAAAGTTACACGTATACTTTATGCCGGTCCAAAAGGAGTCACCAGCTTTCATCCCATGGTGTGGGTAGTCTTGCACCTGTCGGAGCTAATAATTCGGAGGAAGGACGTGCATTGAACCGTCGTGTAGAACTTGTAAAGGTTTATCGATAAGACTCTGATTAATTCAGATAAATCATTATATTATGAACTTTAAATTACATCTCATTTCATTCTTTATTCTTGCAGCAATCATTATACCCTGTGTTCTTTTTCAGGGATGTAGTCAAACTGAAAAGCAAGTTGATGAAGAAAAGTATGAAGCGACCTGGGAGTCTCTCAAATTCCATTCCCTTCCAAAGTGGTTTGACGATTCTAAATTCGGCATTTTTATTCATTGGGGTATATACTCTGTCCCGGCTTATTCGACTGAATGGTATCCAAGGTTTATGTATATGGAGGGACATGATATATATAAGCATCATACTGAAGAGTATGGTCCTCCATGGGAGTTCGGTTACAAAGATTTCCTTCCTCATTTCACCGCAGATAAATTTGATCCTGACCAGTGGGCAAGTTTATTCAGGCAGGCAGGAGCAAGGTATGTAGTTCCCGTGGGAGAGCATCACGATGGTTTTGCTATGTGGAACAGCGATCTCACTGAATGGGATGCCATGGACAAAGGCCCCCGTCGTGATATTATCGGAGAACTTGGAGAAGCTGTCCGTAAGCTGGGTATGAAATATGCCCCTTCATATCACAGGGCACAGCTCTGGAAGCATTATAATACATCTTATCAACTGGAGCATAAATGTGATACACAGAATCCTGAATTTGCCGGAGAGGGTAAGATATATCCGGAGCCACATGAACCGGGAGATGTTCAAAGTAAAGCATTTTTGGATGAATGGGAAAACAGGTGGAAAGAGATCCAGGAAAAGTACCGGCCTGATCTTGCCTGGTTCGATTTTGGGTGGGGCGATACGGTTTTCCATCCTTATATGAAAAGAATGATGGCAGATTATTACAATACCGCCCGGGAGTGGGGAAAAGAAGTAGCTTTCAATAACAAAACCATCAGAAGAGAGCCGATGGCACCTCCTGAAGTCGGGGATTTCATCGAACTGGATCACCTGAAAATGGATTCCATTAATAAGAGAAAATGGCAGTGTCCGACTTATATGGGAGGCGGATCATGGGGGTATAATAAAGAAGCTGTGGCTGAAGATTATAAATCGGCCGACCAGCTTATTGATGAATTTGTGGATATCGTCAGCAAAAACGGTAATCTTTTGCTTAACGTGGGGCCGAAAGCTGATGGTACCATTCCGCAGATTATGATCGACAGACTGTTAAGTATTGGTGAATGGCTGCAGGTAAATGGTGAAGCTATCTTTGAAACACGTTACTGGAAGATTTATGGCGAGGATAATGTCCGCTATACAAGAAAGGGAGATAAAACAGTATATGCCATCTCAATGGAATGGCCGGGAAAACAACTTCGTCTCAAATCATTCAGTAATTATAAAAAGTTACAGATCAAATCGGTTTCCATGCTGGGAATAGATAACCCTCTCATATGGAATATATCAAAAGATGGTTTAAGCATTCAATGTCCAGAAGAAAAACCTTGCGATCATGCTTTCAGTTTCAGGATAGAAATGAAATAAACTTTCTGCTCTCCATTTAAAAACTAAATAAGTGTATGGGTGTCAAGCAGTAAATTCATTACATAATATTTTTTAAAATTATCTAATGGTTTATCAAAGTCGGTAGAGTATTATAATTTCAGTATCCATTTGCATTCATCAGCTATTGAAGATGAAATGACTTGCAAATGATAATCCGGGTATATATCAGTAAAAGTTTTCATGGTTGCTTTTCTTATTTTTTTGCATTTCATTTTGGCTCGATAGGCTAAACCTTTTTTAAATGAAGTGGAAATTTCATAATCTAAAAATCTGATATTATTGGAAATCAATTCCAAAAAAATCTGAATATTTTGTTATAAAATCTACAAATTATGTTAGTTCTGTTCTTTTATGTTATTTTTGGGATTTAAAAATTTAAGATTAAATAATTCAAAAATAAGTGTTCTATGAGATTTCTGTTACCAGTTTTACTAATTTTCAGTTTTACTACAGCATTTGCAGAGGGATTCATTACATCGAAAAATATCAAGATTGATTTTACCGGTTTTGTGCGTAACGATTTTATTTTTGATAG
>CAZTAL010000110.1:0-25487 GCA_964611525.1 uncultured Prolixibacteraceae bacterium | reverse complement strand
TTTTCGCCATAGCTATGGCTATGCCTCAAAATTTTGCTTTGTTAAAAACAAAAATAACTTCGCCTATTTTATTCACTTTATTTCGCAACAAAGCCTTAGATATGGGCAATCAAATATATGTATTTATTCGAAAAGTTTTATCATTTCTGAAATTTTGGTGCTTTTTTCGATGAATCCGGCTGAATAAAATGAATCTCTGAGAGATTCGAGCAATCTGTATATAAACCGAAGGTTGGAAGCCGGCTCGGCAAATTTATCGGTTGGGAGATATTTATTTTTTTTAAGATAATAATCAATTTCTTTTCTGTTAGTTATAGAACCTTTGTTTGCAGGATTGATATAGAAAAGAATATCAGATCGTGAATATGGCCTATTAATTTTTTTGGCAATTTTGCTGTTGGCTAATCCAATAAGTGGATTTTTAGGAAAATCAACTAATCTTGCAGGTAATCCTAACTTGCGGGCAAGAATTGTATATAAGACAGCTAATGAAACGGGATTCCCCAATTTCGTATCCAGCAACTGATTTAAATAGCAGTTTTGTGGCGATTGAAGGTTATTATGATTTATAGAAAATCCATGTATATTATAAAGAAAGTGATTCAAAATTGTAGTCTTTTCTACCAGTGTAAATGAATCTTTAAACTCGAGCCAGACAGATTTCTTAATTTCCTCCATCTTGTATTTGATATTCAAAAGGTTTATATCAGGATATTGAAATCGGTCAACACATATAAAACCTTTAAACAAGTCATTTTCTTTTGACCGGATCCAGTTTTTTAATCTGTTTTTTGTCTTTTTGAAATGTAGGTTACTGATAATATTTTCTATACGGTCCTGGCAATTTTCATCATAGCTGTTTTCCCATTTTTTCTCAAGAGCAGGAATGATTTGTATATCTTCTTTAAGCAATTCTTTTTCTACAGATTCATAAACCATATTATCAGGGTCATCCAGCAAGTCTATCAAAGCCTTCAATTTACTATTCTTCATTTTAATATAATTAGGTGTTTGTTTATAAAGTCGAGAGCCTGGTTTAGTAAGTTCGCTGACTGACCTACAAATGTGAGTTTACTATTTGTAAATAACCATTTTTAGGGCAAGCATAACGCAGTCAGCGGACTTTATTGACAGACTCAGATTAAGTCAAAATATCCAGTACTTTCACTATTAGTTTTTTCATTTCAGAACGATAAGCTTCATTAGTTTCGCCTGTAATCCTGTTGGCGATAATTAAACAAACAGTAAGTGCATTATGTCCCAACATCTTTGAAAGACCATAAATAGCAGAGCTTTCCATTTCGTAATTAGTAATTTTCAAATTTTTATATTTGAATTGTTCTATTTTATGATTCAACTGAGGATCAGCCAGTTCCAATCTTAGTACCCGTCCCTGAGGTCCATAAAATCCTGGTGCGGAAATATTAACACCTTTTATGAATTGAGGATTGGTGAATTTAGAGGTGAGATAAGGAGAAGCATCCACTACATAGGGATCTGATAATGATTTTCTCCATCCTGTAAATTTTTTAAATGCCTTTTCAAAATCCAGATCACAAAAATTATTGCGGTCAGCATAATAGTTTAAGAGTCCATCAAAACCAATTGATTTTTCCGATATTATATAAGAGTTTAAGGGAATGTTACTTTGGACAGCTCCGGAAGTACCTATGCGGACAATATTCAGAGATTTTTTCCCCTTTTTAATTCTTCGTTCTTTCAGGTCGATATTTACTAAGGCATCAAGTTCATTAATTACAATATCAATATTATCGGTACCTATTCCTGTTGAAAGAGCAGTTATTTTTTTTCCATTATATGAACCTGTTACACTTTTAAATTCACGATTTTGTGCCGAGAATTCTATATTTCCCATGAATCCTGCAACAGTATCAACCCTGTTCGGATCGCCAACAAGTATTATATTATTACTGATATTCTCATGTTTCAGGTGCAAGTGAAAAACGGAGCCGTCATTATTTAATATGAGTTCTGAACTTTTTAAAACCATATTTATAATTTTACATACGATTGCTATTGGTATGGTCTTTCTCTGATTTAAAATTACTCTGGTGATAAAACTATTTAAAATAAGATTAATAATCAATTGAAATGAATAAAACATATAAACACATAAATGCATTATTTATATTAAATATCATTATTTGTTAACAACTTATTGTAGCATTTATTTTTTACATATAAAAATTATTAGATTTTAACCGCTTAAATTCCTATTTTTGAATAAAATAAAAATTAAATTTTGACCGATGTCTCTAAAGATTTTTTTATATCAGCTATTTGGCAAGATCAAACCCGTTGAAAAAATTGAGTCTCAGCGTCATTCTTTGTATAACGATTATCTTGAATATCAACGCATTGAAAGATCAGAGGAGTTAAAAGAATTTACGGAGTTGGAAGAATATGTTAATTCTGAAGAATTCAGAAATAAAAAGGCTGAGATTAAAAATTCGGGATTTAAGGGCAGTAAAGAAGAAGAGTTACAAAAAGAGTATGAAAAATTAAAAAATGCCAATCATATTAAAAAGTATTTTAAAGTTAAGAGTTCCTCTGATATGAGGAGGTTCGAGACTTTGAAGGATTCTCATAAGATGAAAGAATATCATGAACTTTATGAGTATATGGATAATGGCTCTTTTGCGGAAGAGAAAGAAGAAATTTGTTCTCAGGTTTATAAAGGATCAGATGAAGAAGAACAGGAGAAAGAGTATGATAGATTAAAAAGAATGCCATTAATTAAGGCTTATCTTGATTTACATGATTCAAAAGTTTTAAGTCATCACGAGAAAGTTGCTAATTCGGATAAACTCAAAAAATATTTTGAATTAAAAAATTTACCTGAAAAAGATAAGGAGAAGAAAAAAGAATTTAAAAGTCTCAAGAGGAATTCTGAAATTAAGAACTACCTGAAGCTGGAGAATTCTAAAAAATTCAGACTTTATCGTGATTCTGTTGACAGCTATCATTTAGAGAGATTTTTAGAATTGAATCCAATTGTAGAAAGTAAAGATTTTAAAAAACGCGTTTCCTATTTGAAAGATAAAAAGAAATTCGAGAAAACTGAAGCTCACAAGAAATGGAAACGCTTAAAAGAGTTATCTGCCAGTAAAGACATTAAATTTTATTTAAAGTTTGAAAAATCACGGTTGTTGAAAAATTATTATGATGTCAGCGAGTCTGCTGATTTAAAGCGTTTTTGGGAATTAAAAGAAATTGTTACATCACAAGATTTTTTAAAAAGAAAAGCTTATCTGAAAGATTCACGGAAGTGGGAAAAATCGGAAGAACATGCCAAAGAATTAAAATATCATGAAATGAAAAGGCGTCCTCATTTAGTGAAATTTTTCAAATACAAAGGTACTGACGCTTTTGACTTTTTTAAAGAATGGCGGGTTAGTTTCGATGACGATTTTTCTGAAAATAAAATTGATCCTGAAAAATGGTCTGTTCAGTCCTTATGGGCTGATAAGACTTTAGGACGCAACTACTCATTGCCTGGTGATCTTCAGGTATTCACAAGCGGTGAGAATATATTATGTAGTGGTAAACTGGTTATAGAGACCCGTAAAGAAAAATCAGAAGGGATGGTTTGGCAGATGCCGGCAGGTTTTGTTCCCGGCGAATTTGATTATACATCAGGGATGGTTTCTACGGGAAAAAGTTTCTGGCAGAAAGATGGTATTTTTGAGGCAAAGATTAAATTTAATCCTGTCAAAGAGGTGGTCAGTTCATTTATATTACAGGGCGAAAAAAATTCACCACGCGTACATTTATTGGAAATGGGCATTAAGAACCGTATTGGCATTTCAAATACCGATAATAAGGGTAAATTAAAAATGGAAGGATTGGATATTTCCAGTCTGAAAAAAGGCAAATGGTATATATTTTCTCTTGAAAAGAGTGGGAATGTTTTCACATGGAAAATTAACGAGACGGAAATATTGAGACTTGAGAATTCTTCTTTTAACAGTCCTTTGCATATTAATCTTTTTAGCATAGTTGTTAATCAAATTCCCAGGTCAAAGCTTCCCGTCAGATTCAATGTTAACTGGGTAAAATGTTATCAAAAATTATGATTTAATACACTGATAATCAGCCTTTTGTATTTTTCGCATTTTTTTATCATCTAAAATAATTTTTCTTATTTTTTTTACTTTTCGAAGTGATCTCAATGTTTGGATATTATTAGTAAATGGTTATTTTAAAAACAATCTGACAAGACTGGTTGACTTAATAATAGGCAAATTCTTTTTAAAGGCCTCTTTTATTGAAGAGTATATATCCGAAGTTCAGGGTAATATAAAAATTTGTATTTTGTTTTTCGTAATAATTAAGAGCAAGACTTATTGGTCCGAGGCCGGTATGATAGACAAGAGCTGCCATTGCCTGCAGGTAGTAATCTGAGAAATAATTATCGTTTTTGTAAGCAGTAAAGTCTGTATTTTGAAGTTCCTCCCATATCGGAATAAATGCATGCCCTTCCAGTCGTAGATGTAACGAAGGATTAAAATGGAATATAGTTTTTAATCCCCCTGCCAGATAATTATTTGAATGGAAATTTTCAATAAACAGCGATTTACTATGAGGGGAGGGATAGTAGCCTGGCGCTGAAAGCATTGTTGAGCGGTAGTTTTGGAAAATATCTTTATTGCTTAGTAATCCTTCCACCTGTGTACCCAATGTAAATATGTTCCCTATTTTCCAGTATTTTAAAGTAGAAGCTTTTGCTAAAAAGTAATTATGTTTTTTGTCGCTTCTTACTGTCAGGGAAGATGTGGTTCCCGGCACATTTGATTCTTTTCCTGTAATATATTTTAATGACAATAAGTTATAAGAACCTTCAGTCGCAAATTGTTTATAATTAAGAGAATTGCTTTCCAGTCCGATTTGTGATATAAAGGCGTTAAAAGTGGTTTTGTCCGGTTTATCTTCTTTTTTAAATATATCAGTTTGATAATACTCATCAGAGGAATTTGTAAAAGCAGCATCGGTATATAGTTTAGAATGTAATCCGAGCGGGATACCTGTTTCTATACGGAAATTGTATTCTCCCTGTATAATATACGGAGGCCTTACATCTTCAAAAAACAGTTCGGAACTTGATGAAAAGAAGTCCCACCTGTTTAGGGTCGAATAGCCTGCAATATAGAAGGGTAGGGTAGTAGGGAAGTCTATCCGTCCTGCTGCCTGAAACGAACTGTAAAAACGTCCGAAGAAGATGTTTGAACTAATCGTATAGGCACGTCCTTTAAATGTACGGTAGTCTATATTGGCAAAACCCTGATTGATAGGTTTAGTTGAGATATTTCCGCCTATATTGACACGTACTTTTTTTTCCGGTTCAACCTTAAAGTGAAGGTCGAAATAACCTGTTTCCCTGTTGTACGTGGCAATCGGACGAATTGATCTTAAATGTTCATCAGCAATAAGTTTAAAATATTCTTTTTTTAGCAAGCTCAAAGGAAAAATATTATACTTGTGTTTTATGGACTCAATGATAAATTTGCGCTGCATAGGGTCTTCGACTCCTTCCACCTGAATATTTTGAAAGTACAGTCGCGGCTTTTTGCTATTGAATTTATGACGCTTCTGCTTAATTTCCTCTTTTGTAACTCTGCGTGGTATTCTTGTCTTTATACTGTCAATATAATTTTGTGCAGTAGTGATTCCTTTATCTCTGATGAAATCAAGTTTTTGAAAATCCATCAGACTTATATTTTCAAGTTTAGTCTCCATTAAAATTCCTTCTTCGCTGGAAATTTCATAATTTGTTGGTTGCATCACAATATTGGTAATTTGGTCCATCAGGTTGTCCGACTGCGGATATTTTCTTTGATCAGCAACTTTATGTCCAATAATGATATCCGGATTGAATATTTTTTTCATGTAGTCGTGAGGAAAGTTATTAACTATACCTCCGTCGAATAGAAGCGTATCATTAATTGTTATAGGTTTAAAATAAAAAGGAACCGTCATTGACGCCCTTATGGCTTCCCCTAAATTTCCTTTTCTTAAAATAACAGCATGGTTAGTATTAACATCTGTGGCAACACAAAAAAAGGGAACCATTAAACTGTCGAAGTCATTCTGACAAGCAGCATTTGTAGTAGCAAGGAGTTCCATAAAAGCAAAATCCATTTGTTCTTCAGGGATTATATTTGTTGGTGGTAAAACTTTAAGCTTGTCCTCTCTTTTTTCAACTCTTAATTCAAGCCATGAGGGATTTGGTTCAGGTTGTTTAAAATAGTACCTGTATTCTTTCTGAATTTGACCTGTAGACCAAAAGTAGAAGTCATCAGAGCTAAAAAGTTCTTCCATCTCATCGGGAGAATATCCGGCTGCGTATAAACCACCTACTATTGCTCCGATAGAAGTTCCTGCAATATAGTCAATTGGAATGTTGTTCTCTTCCAGTACACGCAAAACGCCAATATGAGCCAGTCCTTTAGCCCCTCCTCCGCTTAGGACAAGTCCGACTGATTGAGCTGTTAACGAATTAATATAAATGTAAAATACAGAAATAATAATTAGTAAATTTTTTATCATGATTGCTAATAAGTTTTCATGGTCGTTTTATCATAATATCAAATTTATAAAATATATTAATGTGTATTATAATATACTAGATGAGAAATTGTCGAATATTTTAGGTAAATGTCCGACTAAATCATTAAATTAGTCAGAAATTTTATAACAAGTTTAATGCCAAATATAAATTAAGGAATAGCATTCCTTATAACTTTTCAACGGTGGATTTATATTGAATTAATCCAGTGTGAACCTGTAATAAATCGTTCCTTGCTGAAAGGCGGGAGCACTTTCATCAAGGTTGAATTTTGCTTTAAGGGCTGCTTGTTTAGCTTCATCCCAGAAATTTTTATCCATTATGGTAGTACCTCTGGCACCGGTTTCAGCGGCAGTGACATTTCCATATTTATTTACTGTTATTTTTACAACAACAAGGCCCTCGTCGTTACCCGGATGACGCGGTTTAGGCAGTGATCTGGCTGAGCGTCCTGTCAAGCTGTATGATACTCCGGATCCCTGATCTCCCGATCCACTTCCTCCTTGTCCGTAAGTTGATGCATCCGGGTCGCCGGTTGGTGTACCCTGATTGCCGCCGGGAAAGGTTACTCCCTGACTTTCACTTTCGCTTTCTCCATGTCCTCCCGTACCTTCAGAGGTTCCCCCAAAAGCTCCCTTTGCTCTTGAATTGATTTCACTAATTTTTCGTTGTTCTTCCTCTCTTTTTTTCCGTTCAGCCTCTTCACGGCGTTTTCGTTCTATTTCCGCCTGCCTTTGTCTTTCCAGTTCCGCTTGTCGCTGACGCTCTATTTCTGCCTGGCGACGTTGTTCTTCCAGTTCCGCTTGTCTTTGCTCTTCAAGCTCTTGCTGGCGGCGTCTTTCTTCTTCCAGTTGTCGCTGTCTTTCTTCTTCTTCTCTTTTTTTTTCTGCAGCATCAATTGCTGCCGTTTCTTCATAATCTTGTGTCATTGCTTCCTCTTTTGCTGTTTCCGGCTGACTAACAGGAGGTTGAGTTGCCGGTTGTGAGGGTGGGGGAGCAGTTTCTTCTTCCTGCTGTACAGGTGGAGCCGGTTCAGGTTCACGCTGCCTTGGGGCAGGTTCCAGTTCTCCTAAGCCCTGCTCACTGTCACCAAAATTTACCAAAATACCTTCTTCGCCGGGCAATGGAAATGGGGTGAAAAAACCAAAAAAAATGAGCATTATAAGAACAATTATATGAAATATAGCTGTTCCTAAAATACCTTTTTTATGTTTTTTGAAAAATGTCATTTAACTCTCAGGCGCTGTGGCCGCAATCATTTTATATTTATTTCTCCGTGCAATATTCATAATTTTAACAACTTCTTCCCATGGAACCGATTTTTCTGCATGGAGTGAAATGTATATATCATCATTACCAAAACCATACCGATTTTGTAAAAACGGCTCAATTTCCGAGAATTCAACCCGTTTGAGTCTTCCTTCGTCATTAACATAATATTTCAAATCTTTTGTAACAGATATAGTGGTTATTGGCTTTGCGGCAGTTTGATTATTACTTTGGGGGAGTAATAATTTAAGGGCGTTGGGAGCAACGAGAGTGGATGTAACCATGAAAAATATTAGCAATAAGAAAACTATATCAGTCATGGACGACATGCTGAAGGCTGAATTCACTCTGTTTCTGTGTTTTAGTGCCATTTGCTAAATTATTTTAAGCTGGTTCATTTAATAAATCCATAAATTCAGAAGTTGTTGCTTCCATCTTAAAAACAACCTTTTCGACATTAGCCACCAGAATATTGTAAGCAAAGTATGCAATAATACCAACTATGAGTCCTGCAACTGTAGTCACCATAGCTTGATAAATACCTGTAGATAATAGAGTTACATCAATATTGTTCCCTGCATTTGACATATCATAGAATGCCTGTATCATTCCCATAACGGTACCCAGAAACCCTAGCATAGGTGCTCCGCCTGCAACTGAGGCCAGTACAGGCAGACTTTTTTCAAGTTTGGAAATTTCAAGGTTACCAACATTTTCAATTGCTGCGGTAATATCTGTAAGAGGTCTGCCAATACGGCTGATTCCTTTTTCGATCATTCTGGATGCCGGATTAGGATTGTTGCGGCATAGATTAATAGCTTCATCAATTTTACCGTTTGTAATGTAAAATTTTATTTTATCAAGTAATCCGGCATTGAACTTTCCGGCCTTTTTAATAGCAAAATATCTGTCAAAAAAAATGTAGACTGCTATTATTGACAGTAAAATAATAGGAACCATTATCCATCCGCCTTTTAAAGCCAGATCAATGAATCTGGTGGATATTCCTTCCGGTGTTGTTGACAATGTATCTATTTCCGGTGTTAAATCAGTTTGGATCATTAAAAATTTTAGCATGGCCATTTTTAAATTTTTCTAATAATTATAAATCAAAACGAATATAAACTGTAAATATTTTATCAATTATTATTTGCTAAAATAAGTATAATTTCAGAAGACTGTCATTTCAATTTATAATTGGCACGTATAAGTTATTAACAATTAAATATTGAAAGGCTTTATTATAATATCGCATATATATAATTTCCCGAATTACTTTTACATAAAATCATTGCCGTTACCGAACTAAAGTCCGGGAACTAATTTTATGCAAACCAGCAAGCAGTCTTATGGATATTAGAATTACTTTTACATAAAATCTTTGCCGTTCCCGAACAAAAGAGTCCGGGAACTGATTTTATGCAAACCAGCAGAGCTGGACGTAATTCTTGCGGTATATTAATTGTATGTGCGTTTGTCTTATAATTGATATTAAGTTAAATAGAGTATTTTAAAAAAAAGGAGAGTAAAACTCCTCTTTTTAGGTACTATTACTTTTGTTCAAGTTTCTCAAGCATTTCATTATATTTAGTCATGTCTTTCAGACGATAGTACAAATTCTTTAATGATTCCATAGTCATATTGTCCTCTGGTTTAAATTCATGGCATTTTTCCATGTATGGTAATGCTTTTTTGAACCAGTCGTCTGCTTTTGCCAGCGCTTCAGTGTACCGTTCGGTTTCGCTTGTGGGTATGGTATTTGCTACTTCGATTTGTTTTACACCCTCGTTGTAATATAATGCTCCCAAATTATAATAGGCATTAAAGAATTTTTCGTCATTTTTTATAGCAGTTTCATAGGCTCTAATTGCCTTGTCAATCTGCTCCATTTTTTCATACAGTGTACCCTGTGCAAAATGATAAGTGGCATTGGTGGGATCCTGTTCTATTGCCATATTCAAATATTTCATTGCCTCTTCTGTTTTATCAAGATCGAGATATATTTGAATCATGCTTGTAAGTACGCCATTATCATCAGGATATTTTTTAAATCCTTCCTGCAATGCCTGTAGTGCACCCAATGTATCTTTATTCATTTGATAAGCATTAGCAATCAGACTGTAAGTTCGTGCTTCGTTATAATCGTATTTGGCAGCCTCTTCGTAATATTTAATTGCTTTTTCATAGTTTTCTGCATTATAAGCAGCCAAGCCTGCATTAAAAATAATAACGGTATCGACAGCTTCCGGGTTATCCTCATTGATGATATCAACCGATTGAACGTCAAGTATTTGCTCAAAGGATTTTAATGCTTTCTGATAATTATTATTATTGAATGCATCAACTGCCTGATTTGTCAAATCATTTGTCAGAAGTGTTAATTTTACTTTAAGCGAATTATCATATTTACCTTTTTCATCTAGTTCCAAAGCTTTTTTATATGATTCCCATGCTTCGGTCAAAGGATCATCAGTTAATTTGCTAACTTCTTCATCTTCAGATTGGTAGATTGCTTGATATACGTCTCCCCTGACTTCCCATGTACGTGGCCAGTCAAGAGTTTTTTCAGCTTTTTCATTATTAGGATTAATTGCTTCATTAATAGTCTTCAAGGCTTCTTCAAGTTTCCCCGCATCCTTAAGACTTTGGGAACTTGTAACTTTAGCCCTTGGAGAACAGCCGACCAGTATTACAATTGCCAGATTCAACAGAATTATTATTCTTTTCATTTTATATAATTTTTAGTTTTAATTTGTTACAAAAGTATTACGAATATACTATAATTCAAACAACAACTACAAATATTCACTATTAATAATTTTGGATTAACATTATTTATAGATATTAACTAATACCTTATTTATCATTATTTTATTTAACTTTTAAACTGAATTTATCTGGATTTATTTATTATCATTATTCAAATCCGTTTCATTACCAATTTCTTCCTCTTCATCTGTTTCATTGATTATTCTGGCTACTGATGCAATACTGTCTTCTTCTTTGAGATTAATAAGCCTGACACCTTGCGTTGCTCTGCCTAGTAATGATATTGAACTGACTGCCAGTCTGATAGCAAGTCCGTGCTGCGTAATGATCATAAGATCATTATCATCCGATACACTTTTTATTGCTATCAAAGCACCTGTTTTTTCTGTAATATTAATAGTTTTTACACCTTTTCCTCCTCTGTTTGTTATTCTGTAGTCATCGAGAAGAGACCTTTTTCCATAACCATTTTCAGAAATAACCAGAATATTTTCATCACCGTTCTCCAGACATACCATTCCTATTACTTCATCATTCTCCCCTGCCAGTTTAATACCTCTAACTCCTGAAGCCGTCCTTCCCATAGCCCTGACCTGTGATTCATTGAAGCGGATAGCTTTTCCGGAGCGTCCTGCAAGTAATATTTCGCTTGTTCCACTGGTAAGTCTTGCTTCAAGCAGTTTATCACCTTCCCTGATAGTAATGGCATTTACTCCCTTTTGCCTTGGCCTGGAGTATGCTTCAAGCCTGGTTTTTTTGATGATACCTTTTTTAGTGGCAAGCAAGATGTAATGGTTATGAATAAATTCTTCGTCGGAAAGGGTTTCTACTTTTATAAATGTGAGAATTTTATCTTCTGACGAAATATTTAATATATTCTGGATGGCTCTTCCTTTTGATGCCCGTGTTCCCTCTGGTATCTGATATACTTTAAGCCAGTAACATTTGCCGAGTTCTGTAAAAAGAATCAAAGTATTGTGCATCGAGGCAATAAAAATGTGTTCCAGGAAGTCTTCATCACGGGTGGTTCCTCCTTTTGAGCCAATCCCTCCCCTGCCCTGTGTCCGGAATTCCGTGAGAGGGGTACGCTTGATGTAGCCCAGATGAGAGATTGTAATGACCATATCTTCATCGGCATAAAAATCTTCCGGATTAAATTCTTCAGCATCAGGTATTACTTCTGTGCGGCGATCGTCGCCATATTTATCCTTCACTTCAAGGAGTTCTTTTTTTATTATTTCCATTCGAAGAGCGAGGTCGGATAATATTTGCTTATAATATTCAATCTTTTTCATTATCTCCTCAAACTCACTGCGGAGCTTATCCTGCTCAAGTCCGGTAAGTTGCCTTAATCTCATTTCTACTATTGCACGGGCTTGCATTTCGGATAATTCAAAGCGTTCAATAAGCCTTTCACGGGCTTCATCTGGTGTCTGGGATGATCGTATGATCGAAATTACTTCATCTATGTTATCACTTGCTATTATCAGACCCTGTAGTATTTCGGATCTTTTTTCAGCCTGTTCAAGTTCATATTGGGTGCGACGGGTCACTACCTGATGTCGGTGATTTACAAAATGCCGGATTATATCTTTTAGGTTCAGCAGTTTAGGACGCCCGTTTACAAGAGCAATGTTATTAACATTAAAAGTGGTTTGCAATGTTGTATATTTATACAATTTGTTCAATACCACATTGCTCATTGCATCTCTTTTCAAATCGTATACGATGCGCATACCTTCCCTGCCTGATTCGTCATTTACATTCGAAATACCTTCTATTTTCTTTTCGTTAACCAGGTCTGCTGTTTTCTGAATCATTTCGGCACGGTTAACCTGGTAAGGGATTTCTGTAACTACTATTTTTTCTTTGTTGCCATCATTTTCGATATTAGCCTTTCCTCTTACCACTATCCTACCCTTCCCTGTTTCATATGCATCTTTTACGCCCTGATAACCGTAAATAATTCCGCCTGTTGGAAAATCAGGTGCTTTGATTATCTCTATAAGTTTCTGTATATCAATATCATTATTATCTATATAAGCAACAATAACATCTATGGAGTCTGTCAGATTATGAGGAGGCATATTAGTTGCCATACCGACCGCAATTCCCGATGAGCCGTTAACTAAAAGCTGTGGAATAATAGTTGGAAGTACTACCGGTTCGCTAAGTGATTCATCAAAGTTAGGTTGAAAATCAACTGTATTTTTATCAAGATCGGTAAGTGTCTCTTCTGCTATTTTTGTAAGTCGGGCCTCTGTATAACGCATTGCTGCCGGACTGTCTCCATCCACCGAGCCGAAATTGCCCTGGCCGTCTATCAATGTATAACGTAATGACCATGGCTGTGCCATTCTTACCATAGTAAAGTATACCGATGAATCACCGTGTGGATGATATTTACCCAAAACTTCACCAACAATTCTGGCTGATTTTTTATAAGGCCTGCTGGAGAGTATTCCCAGTTCGTTCATTCCGAAAAGCACACGGCGGTGTACAGGTTTAAAACCGTCGCGGACATCAGGAAGTGCCCGGGAGACGATCACTGACATCGAATAATCGATGTAGGCCGATTTCATCTGTTCTTCGATATTTATCCTGATGATCCTTTCACCTTCTCGCATCTATTATCTCCTTTTAAATATTAAAAATTACGATGCACAAAAATAATAAAAATCGTCTGTCAAAAAGACATATTTGAACCATATTTAAGCATATAAGGTCAACAAAATATTAACAATTTAACTGTGGATAATTATATATTGATAATAATTCTTAATAACTTACGGTTATATAATTAAAATTAATGCAGTATTTTGCGTAATTTAGTATTATTATTTAGGAATAGTTTTTGTTGAATCAGGATAGATTAATATTAAAATTTATTGAATTAATATAAGAATAAATATCAAAATATATATGGATTCTCAATTTTCACCAAGAATAAAAGATATTATAGGTTATAGCAGGGAAGAGGCTATCAGGCTTGGCAATGATTATATCGGCCAGGAACATTTGTTTCTGGGAATTCTTCGTGACGGAGAGGGTATTGCCACAGAAATTCTCGAGAGGATGAATGTAGATTTGACAGAAATCAAACGATTGATAGAAAGAAAGATCAAAACTGACAAATTAATTGATATTAAATCAGATTTGATGATGCTAAAATCTACCGAGAAGGCACTTAAGCTTATTTATCTTGAAGCAAGATCATTTAAGAGTCCTACCGTTAACAGCGGACATCTTTTGCTGGCTATACTTAAAGACAACAATAATATTGTTACTCAGCTATTAGTTGAATTTGGAGTTAATTATTACATTGTAAAATCCCAAATGAAAGATTACCAGGGTATAGAGTCAAGATCAGATTTTCCTGACAGTGAGGATGACGAGACGGGTCCCTCCCCCGGAGGTCCCGGCGGTCATGGAATAAAAAAAGGAGCTACGCCTAAATCCGATACACCTGTATTAGACAATTTTGGGATTGATATTACCAAACTGGCGGAAGAAAATAACCTTGATCCGATCGTGGGGCGTGAGAAGGAAATTGAAAGGCTCGCACAAATATTAAGCAGGAGAAAGAAGAATAATCCGATATTAATAGGAGAACCCGGAGTTGGTAAATCAGCAATAGCAGAAGGGCTAGCACTCAGAATTGTAAGTAAAAAAGTATCAAGGATATTATTTGATAAAAGGGTTGTCAGTCTTGATATTGCATCTATAGTGGCAGGTACTAAATATCGGGGTCAGTTTGAGGAGCGTATGAAAGCTATATTGAACGAACTGACCAAAGTAAATAATGTAATATTGTTTATTGACGAATTACACACTATTGTTGGTGCCGGGGGAGCGACAGGCTCTCTTGATGCGGCCAATATGCTGAAACCGGCACTTGCAAGGGGTGATATACAATGCATAGGTGCTACTACCCTTGATGAATACAGGCAGCATATTGAAAAAGACGGCGCACTGGAACGCCGTTTCCAGAAAATAATGGTTGATCCAAGTTCAGTTGATGAGACAATTGAGATACTGAATAACATTAAAAGCCGTTATGAAGATCATCATAATGTTACTTTTACTCCGGAAGCAATAGAAGCTTGTGTAAAATTAACTGCCAGGTATATTTCAGACAGGTATCTGCCCGACAAAGCCATCGATGCACTTGACGAAGCCGGATCAAGAGTTCGTATATCAAATATTAATGTTCCTGATAAGATTATAAAGCTTGAAGAGAAAATAGAAAAGGTAAAAGAAGACAAGATTGCAGCTGTTAAGAGTCAGAATTTTGAGTTAGCTGCCAATTACAGGGATAAAGAGAAGAATTTCCTCCAACTTTTGGAAAAAGAAAAAGAGGAATGGGAAAAAGAACTTGTCTACCACAGGGAAAAGGTTGATGATGATAAAGTGGCAGAAGTTGTGGCTATGATGTCAGGTGTACCGGTACAACGTATCGCTACATCAGAAGGTAAGCGGTTGATGAATATGGAAAAAGACCTTAAAGCCATGGTTATCGGACAGGAAGAAGCTATAAAGAAAATCGTAAAAGCCATTCAGCGTAACCGTGCCGGTCTTAAAGACCCCAACAGGCCGATAGGATCATTTGTTTTTCTTGGTCCCACAGGAGTTGGAAAGACGCAGTTGGCTAAGGTTCTGGCAACTTATCTCTTTGATAGTCCTGATTCCCTTATAAGAATAGATATGAGTGAATATATGGAGAAATTTTCAGTTTCACGTCTTGTAGGAGCGCCTCCCGGCTATGTGGGTTATGAGGAGGGCGGACAGTTGACTGAAAAAGTCAGGAGAAAGCCATATTCCGTTGTTCTTCTCGATGAGATGGAAAAGGCACATCCGGATGTATTTCATATCTTGCTTCAATTGCTCGACGAAGGGAGACTGACCGATAGTCTGGGACGTAGTGTAGATTTTAAAAATACAATTATCATTATGACTTCCAATATCGGTACACGGCAATTAAAGGATTTCGGCAGAGGGGTTGGTTTTGCCGTTAATCAGAGTGAAGAACAGGAAAATGAGCATGCTAAATATATAATCCAGAAAGCATTGAAAAAGGCATTCGCACCTGAATTTATCAACAGGATCGATGATGTGGTAACTTTCAATAAACTTGATAAAGAGGATATTTTTAAGATAATAGATATTGAATTAAAGGATCTTTATGACAGAGTTGGAGCTTTGAATTATAAGCTTAAAATATCACCTGCTGCTAAGGATTTTCTTGCTGAAAAAGGTTATGATCCTCAGTTTGGAGCACGTCCACTTAAAAGGGCTATCCAGAAATATTTGGAGGATGAAATGGCTGAAATTATTATAAAAGCTTCTATAATGGATGGAGATACTATTTCGGTGGGGTATGACAAAAAGAATGAAAAATTAAAAATAAGGATTTTAACTGCACAAAAGGAAGTTAAAAAACAGTGAAGCTATTATTATTTAAGCTTAATAATAAAAAGGCATATATCGTCTTTCGGTAAGGTTTTTCCTCTGAATATAACCAGGCTTTTTTCCAGTTGACTTACCATTTTGGAGGCTTTTGTTTCTACGGGCGACAGTTTATGAATTTTTTCTTTAAGTCGGTTCTTGCCAAACTGTTCATTTTCTGCATTTTCCAATTCTGTAACCCCATCTGTATAAAGAATAATAGAATCTCCTTTCTCCAGTTTTATTTTTGTATCGGAATAATTACTGTCAGGGTATAGTCCGAGTGGCAAACCGTGAAATTTATTCAGTTCTGTAATATTTCCATTGGACTTAAGAATAAAGGAAGTTGTGTGAGCAGCATTACAATAGTTTAGTTCCCCTTTTTTTACATTAAGTACTCCCAAAAAAAGAGTCAGGAAATACTGGTGGCCGCTGGTGGTAAAGAGATCTTTGTTCGCATTTTTAACAATAATATTAGCTTTTTTATCATATGCATTCTTTTTAATTATTACCTGCGCAATGCTCATGAATAGTGCGGCAGACACACCTTTACCGGAAACATCCCCGATAGTGAATACAATGTTTTCATCATCAATAAAGAAATAATCGAACAAATCTCCACTCACCCCGCTTACGGGTTTGTATATAGCATGAAGATCAATATCTTTATTTTGATTGAAAGCACTGAAATCAGTTTTGATCAGACTTTGCTGTATTTCTATAGCTTGTAACATATCCTGACGGCGTCGGAGGCTCTTTTTTTGTTCTGCTGCCTGTTCTTCTTTGTATCTTTCAAACTGTGATCTGAGATAGTAAAGACTGTTGGAAATTTGTTTTACCTCATTACGGGTTTTTAATTTTTCTTTGCTAAAAGGAGTTGTTAATTTGTTAAGCTGGGTTGTAAGGAGACTGAGAGGTTCAATAAGTTTGTTTGAAATATATTTAATGATAATGCAAATAGCTGCAATTGCCAGCATCGCAAAAACCAACATCCCCAAGGTGAGTAAGTAAAGTTCTTTGAATAATTCATTGTAGGTCATTACAAAGATTAAGATCCAGCGATTTTGATTGATAGGTGTGTAATAAACCCAGCTTTTTTCATAATTAAATACTTCAGGATATGCAATAAATGATCCGCTTTTTTCTCCGCTCAGGAGTGCTTTTATATCTATTTTTTCGATATCAAGAACATCATCAGGAATGCTGTTGATATTTCTTTCTAAAATATATTCTGAATTGGGATGGGTAATATAATCGCCATTCTTATTGATAATAAATGCATATTCATTTTCACCTGTTTTTATCCTGTTAATTATTTTGTTAAGCTCGTAGAGGGATAATTCACTTATTACATATCCTGCATGAATAGTGTTGCCACTTTTATCCCGAACTTCTATCGGACAATAAAAAGATACGAGGATATTTCCGTTAGTATTGCACTTAAAAGGATCAGTCCATCCAGTCTTAGGGGTTTTGAATATTTCTTCCAGTATTTCTTTTTCTTTTGGACAACTATAAATTATCTGACTGCTTTCCTGAAAAATAATACTGTCATTTTTTTCCCTTGTTATGTAATAGTTAGTATTATTTGGTATGACAGAGTCTATTTTAATATAAATAGCGTTAAGAAACTTGTATTTTTCCATAACCATTGATAGCAGCACCCCGACATTATTATGTTCATTGTAATAGATTATCTGTTCTGCTACGTTCATAGTTACTTCCCTTGCAGTCAGAATATTACGGCTTATTTTAGAGTTTGCCACCGAGCTGAGGCTGATAGCCCTGTTTTCGATATTCTCCCTTAGCAGTCTTTGATTGAAATAGAATAGTATAATAATGAATACTATGAAAACAATAGTTACTGCGAGTGAAATAAATATGCTTAACCGGTAAGCAATTGATTTGTTAAACATCCCTTTTTCAAGTTATTTCCATCTACAATTTAAGGAATATTTTTGGAAACAAAGGTTTTTTATAAAAAATATCATTATGTATTCATGGCTCCGCAAACCTGAATAACCTGTCCGCTCACATAAGATGAAAGCTCTGAGGCCAAAAACAAAGCCACTCCTGCAACTTCTTCAGGGGTTCCTCCTCTTTTTAAAGGTATTTGTGCTTCCCATTTCTGACGGTCCTTTTCCGGTATCTTTGCAGTCATTTCAGTAATAATGAAACCTGGCGCAATTGCATTTGACCTTATACCGCGTGAGCCTAATTCGCGTGCTACTGATTTAGTGAAGCCGATAATACCTGCTTTTGATGCTGAATAATTTGTTTGTCCCGCGTTACCACTGACACCAACAACAGAGCTCATATTGATAATAGAACCTGAACGTTGTTTAAGCATTGTTCTCTGAACTGCTTTTGTAAAATTAAATACGGATTTAAGGTTTACATTGATAACCGCATCCCATTGATCTTCGGTCATGCGCATTAAAAGAGTATCTTTGGTGATACCGGCATTATTTACTAATATATCAATACAGCCAAATTCATCCAGAATTTTATTTACTACATTTTCTGTCTCATCAAATTTAGAAGCATCCGAAGCATAACCTTTGGTTTTAATCCCGAAAGCTTCTAATTCTTTTTCTGTGGCTTTCATTGTTTCGTCCTCAAAGAGGTCGGTAAAAGCTATATTGCAGCCTTCTTGTGCAAATTTAATTGCTATTGACTTGCCAATTCCCCGGGAAGCACCCGTAATTATTGCTGTTTTTCCCTCTAAAAGTTTCATTTTAAGTATAATTTGAATAAATGTTTTAAAATCAATTTGTTAATCAGTCAAGGTTTTTTAATTTTTCATGTCATTATGGTAGTATATTTATAAAGTATGAGATAAAATTCGTCTATGGTTATTATATCTTTTCGTTTAAATTACTTACTTGTATTATCTTCATTCCCTCTTGTTAGAATATGCTGAAAATTAACACTAGTCAGGCCATGTTCGTTTTCTTTCTGACAGTACAAATAAACATATTTTTATGTAAAATTTCAAAAAAGATGTTTTCCCAATTTTAGTAAGACTTCTCCTGCCTTGCCCTTCAAATGTATATCAGTAATATTATTTGTGAACATAGATTCCTGAGGATTTATTTCGATTATCGTTGCTCCGCCCTGTTTAGCTGTACGTGGCACATAAGAAGCCGGTGTGACCTCACCTGTGGAACCGATTATCATGCATACTTCAGCTTTTTCTGCATCGGCAAATGAATTATTAAAAGCATCAGGTGGTATTCCTTCTCCAAAAAAAATGAAATCAGGTTTAAGTATTTCGCCGTCTTCCGGACATCTTGGAGGGATTATTTTAAGATCGATATTTTCAGCATTGTATACACCCCCGCATTTTAAACATTTAAGTTTTTTTGCATTGCCATGAAACTCATGCACAACTATACTTCCTGCTTCCTGGTGAAGATTATCAATATTCTGCGTGATAACCGACTGCAATAATCCTTTTTGTTCCATTTGTGCAAGAACCATGTGAGCGGGATTAGGTTTTGCATCAGCGAAGAAATCATAAAATATTTCCCTGATAACAGGCCAGCATTTTTCGGGATTTTCAAAATAAAAGCCCATATCCAGTACTTTGGGATCATATTTGTTCCATAATCCGTGCCGACCCCGGAAGGGAGGCACTCCACTTTCCACCGAAATACCTGCTCCGGTAAAAGCACAGGTAAAAGCGGACCGGCGGATGATTTTCGCAGCTTCTTCAATCAGTGTATCCATGGAAATAATTTTGTTTTATTAATTCCTGATCTTATTCATAATTTTAAAACTACTAAGATACACATCCTTATTTATTTGAAAAAATCTAATTATTTGAGTTTTTTTTAGCTCCGGCATTAATGCCGGGTTTTATAAAAATAATTGGTTTATCTTTGTTATAAAGTGACCCATTATAAGATTTAAAATATAGTCAATAATAATCAGCATTATAATGGATAGCCATAAAATATCATTTGATAAAGCTTAAATAAATATTCAATAATTTACTAAATCAAATCGCCTAACAGGTTTGTTATAAAGTAACACGATATTATGATTGATCAATCGACAATATGTGCAATTTCCACATCTCCCGGTACAGGGGCAATTGCAGTGGTCCGTCTTTCGGGTAGTAAAGCAATTGATATTGCGGATAGGATATTTAAAAGGCCTTCCGGCAGGAAAAAACTTACAGATCAGGATGCCAATACACTTCATTACGGAGAATTAGTTTATAATAAGGAAATAATTGATGAGGTTGTTGTTGGTATTTTTAAGGCGCCGCATTCTTATACCGGTGAAGATCTTGTTGAGATTTCCTGTCATGGTTCCATATATGTACAGCAAAGAATACTTGAAATATTAGTGGAGAACGAAGCCCGTCTTGCCCGTCCCGGTGAATTTACGCAGCGGGCCTTTTTGAACGGCAAGATGGATTTATCACAGGCCGAGGCAGTAGCCGATGTAATAGCCTCTTCAAATGCCGCTGCCCACAGGCTTGCGCTTAATCAGATGCGCGGGGGGTTTAGTCAGGAGATAAATGAGCTCCGCGGACAATTACTTCATTTTACTTCCATGGTTGAACTGGAGCTTGATTTTCCCGAAGAAGATGTAGAATTTGCAGATCGCAAGGAATTACAAGTCCTTGCAGGTAAAGTTGAAAAATTACTCAGGCAATTAAAGAATTCATTTCAGTTGGGAAATGTCATAAAAAACGGAATACCGGTTGCTATTGTCGGCGAAACCAATGTAGGTAAATCCACCCTTCTGAATATTTTATTGAATGAGGATAAGGCCATTGTTTCAGAGATACACGGCACTACACGGGATGTGATAGAAGATGTCGTGAATATCCACGGAACGGCATTCCGGTTTTTTGATACTGCTGGACTCAGGGATACCAAAGACTATATTGAAAGTCTTGGCATTGAAAGAGCTTATAATAAGTTAACATCTGCCACGATTGTTCTGCTGGTAATTGATTGCCAGAACCCTTACCCTGTCGTAAAGGAGCGCATTGACAAGATCAGGGAGCGCGTTACGAGTAAACAAAATCTGGTCATTGTTGTAAATAAGATTGACATCGGATCTGAAGATACAATACATAAACTGGAATCCCTTGATTTAAAGAAGAATGAGAAGAGAGTATTTATGGTAGCCAAAGATAAAAAGAATCTCGATGAGTTGATTGATATAATGACTCATGCTGTAAATACCGATACTGTCGGCCGGGAAGATGTTATTGTTACCAATGTCCGCCACTATGAAATACTGAAAAAAGCCCATGAAGCTATTTTAAGGGTTGTAGAAGGCCTGAAAAGTGATATTTCAGGCGATTTACTTGCTCAGGATATCCGTGAATGCATACATTATCTTGGAGAAATAACCGGCGAAATAACTACCCACGAAGTATTAGGCCATATCTTTAAGAATTTCTGTATCGGAAAATAGAAACATTTTCCGATATTTTCTTTTCTATTCATTTACTGAATTTTAACTCTATTTTTCTTCTCTTTTTTGTTGCCCATTTTCCTTTTTTTGATTATTTTTGTTGTCAGTTTGTTGCCCAAATGTGAATTTTGTTGCCCGGTTACAGTAAACTTAAATAGTTGGAGAAATTATGCACCATATGGCACCATTAAGCAACTAATAGCTACTTGAAGCACCGAATGAGCAGTAATATACAAATACCGAAGACCTGCCAGCACTGTGGAAAAGCTTTCATAGCAAAGACTACCGTAACTAAATTTTGTAGTGACAACTGTGCCAAATTGAACTACAAGAAAAGAAAGAGAGAGGAAAAATTTCAGCAATCTTTAAAAGACGATATACAATCAAAACAAAAGCCGGATTCCCCTACTCCATCGAATCAGCTGAATTTATCCTCCAAAGAATTTCTAAGCATAAAGGAAGCCGCTGAATTATTAGGCGCCAGCAGGTGGACAATCCAGCGAATGATTAAAAGTTCCAAAATATCACATGCCAAAGTTGGCAGACGAACCATTATTAAAAGATCAGAAATCAATAAACTATTCCAGTAATGAAAGTAACACTCCGCAGACGTGAAAAAAATGGCAAAATCAGCCTGTACCTCGATTATTACCATCGGGGTAAAAGAAAGTATGAATATTTAAGGCTTTATCTGACACTAAAGCCGAAGTCTTTAGTTGACAGAGACACCAATAAAAAGACACTGGAACTGGCCGAAAATATCCGCGCAAAAAGACAACTTGAAATCCAAAACGGTATTTACGGATTTAATGATGTCGAAAAGCTAAACAGCAATTTCATCGACTATGTGGAAATTATGGCTGAGAAACGCCGAAACAGCGATGGAAACTATGGTAACTGGCTAAGTGCGATAAACTACCTCAAAAAATTCAGCACCCCAAATCTCAGGTTTGCTGATATTGATACAAGTTGGCTGGAAGATTTCAAATACTTTCTGGTATATGAAGCCAAAACCAAACAGAAAAGAAACCTGTCAAAAAACTCCTGTGTATCGTATTACAACAAAATTGTTGCAGCATTAAAGCAGGCCACCAGGGATGGAATAATTGCAAAAAATCCTTCTCTGGAAGTTGAAGGGATTAAGGACGCCGAAACCAAACGCGAATTTCTTACCCTTGAAGAACTGCAAACCATCTTCAAAACCGAATGTGAAATCCCGGTACTCAAACAAGCTTTCATTTTTAGTTGTCTGACAGGATTGCGCTTTTCCGACATCCAAAAACTAACCTGGTCGGAAATCCAACATTCTGAGAAAAACGGTTACTACATCCGTTTTAAACAAAAGAAAACCGAGGGACAGGAAACTCTTCCGATTGCAGATGATGCCTTAAGATTTATGGGCGAACGGAAAGAAGGTAACGAAAAAGTTTTTAAAGACTTAACCTACAGCGATTATAATAATTCAAAAATCCGTGAATGGATGATTCGCGCCGGAGTTGAAAAGCACATCACTTTTCACTGCGCCCGGCACACCTATGCAACACTTCAACTAACTTTGGGAACCGATATTTACACCGTCTCAAAGTTACTCGGACACAAAAGCCTGAAAACAACTGAAGTATACGCCAAAATCATCGATGAAAAGAAAAAAGAAGCTGCTAACCGAATTAAACTATAAACTGATGAAAAACCAATTCATTACGCTTGATAAAATCATCTACAAAGGAATGAGACCGTGGCTTCCTGCCAATAATCCTGATGAGAAATTTGCATCATTAATTTCTGGCATACGGCAAATTGAACCAACCTACTCGCCCAGTTTTGAGATACAATTTGAACGACCATTTAACAACAAAACAAAGTACTATGCGAAATTTATTCAGAATGAAACGATAAAAACAATAAACAGCTTAATATACAGCTTGCAGGAGGACAGCACCTCACAACTGGTTAAATACCGTTTAAACGATACTTTAAACAAGAGACTCAAAACAAAACTCAAGGACATTGGGAATATTATTAAAGAGCAACAGTTTGAGCTTTCCTATATTAATCCGAGAAAAACAACCTTCAATATCGACCAGGAACACAAAACAAACGCTTTCGTTTTTCAGCTTCTAAAAACAGCATTAATTTACATCTATCTGGAAATACAGAATGAATTTAAAGAGTGGGTACAAGATGAATTAATACTTGAAGACTTTTACTCTCAGTTGCTTTTTGAGCCAATTCCTGATGAAACGTACATTCAGAAAATCAAAACTATTGAAATAGAATCTGCAAACACTCAGAAGCAACCGGAAAAAGAAAAAGCAGAAGTGTCACTGAAATCTTTTACTTACAGGGATTTTCATAAAAACAGCGATAAACTTAATGACCTTTGTGATAGCTTAAAAAAATTTGGTTTTATTGATAGCACAACCACGGCAACGAATTTCAAGAAAATCTTTTCTGGAAGAGAATTTACGACTCCTATAATTTGGACCGGCAATCGTTCTGAGTTCTCATACTTCATCAAACTCATACACAATAAACATAAATTAGTAATTAATCTAAAGCAAGACCAATGGAAGGTCGCAGTACAATGTTTTATTAAAACAAACGGCTCCAAATTCCATAGTAGTGATAGAAAGCTGCAACGGCCATCCAAAACCGGTGATTTGTTAGATAAGGCTGTTGCCTTACTTTTTTAGCACTCGCCACTTTACACTACTTTCTGTTTTCTTCCTTTTTTACTAATCATATAAATGCAAAATTGACGATTACTTGTATTTATGCGCCCACTCGCCACTTGCCACTTGCCACGCCACCTTTCCGAAACGCCCATATTGCCCTCTTTTTCAGAGTAATTTGGTCTTGTCATTGAAAATCAATGATGGCTTTACCGGTAAAGTCCATGTTTTATTCAAATCCGTAATATCATGGACGAGATTATTTTATCAAAATTGAATAGCATCGAAAAGATGCTTACTGAGCAGACTATGCTCAAAAAAGAAGTACTGACATTCAACGAAGCGGCCATTTATTTAGAGGTATCACATTCACACCTTTACAAAATGACCAGCTCCGGAACCGTGCCATTTTACAAGCCAAATGGCAAAAAATTGTATTTCAAACGCGGGGAACTTGATGCCTGGTTGTTAAGCAACCGTTCAAGCTCCAAAGATGAAATTGAACAGCAGGCAGCCGATTATCTCATCAAAAAAGGGAGGGTTATGCTATGAGTGAGATAATCAATTTACTGCTCCAACTCTCGGATGAGATAAAATACATCAAGGCATACCTTGAAGTATATCGGAAAACCCGCCTCGAACGATTCAACGAGGCATGGATTGACGGGCAGGATATAATGCAAACACTCCACATCAGCAAACGAACCCTGCAGACGTGGCGCGATAGCAAAATTATTCCCTACAGCCAGATTAAAGGCAAATTCTACTACAAGCTCTCGGATATTGAAAGCATCCTGGAGAAAAACCATTCCAACTACAAAAATCCAGGGAGCCATGAGAATTAGTAGAAAAGAAATCCTGCATGAAACCCATTACGGGCTGAATATTTACGCGCATGTTTTGCGGAAATACTATCCCGGTGAAACAGTCCTTTCCCTTTCGGGGAGGGATTGTCAACCGGCGAAAAATCCATTCAACGAGAATAAACCAACTTTAAAAGTTTCAATCGTTGATGGTTGTGCGAAACATATCGATACGGATGAAGCTATTCCGGTAGGTAATGTTTTCGATTTTGCCCGGTTGAATTATCAGTTGAAAGAACAGGAACTATTGAGCAAAATTAATGATGAACTGAATTTGCACATTGGCGAACCATTGCAGTTTTACAACCGCTCGGAGAAAGCCAAACGATTGGACAAAGAATGTCAGAAATTGCCAAAAATTGAACCGCCACAGTTCAGTTACTTCAAACGGCCGGTGTCCAATATTTTTCCTGAAAAAGCAGTCAACCTGGTTGAAGTTTA
>CAZTAL010000109.1:0-18227 GCA_964611525.1 uncultured Prolixibacteraceae bacterium | reverse complement strand
TATTCCAACTCTGTGTCCATCAGCAATTTCTGTTCCCCTTACCAAGGAAGGCGAAGCCAGGAATCCAATTCCTGACACTGCACCTGCCTTTATAAAATTCCTTCTGTCAATCATTTTGTATTATTTTATAAATATGTTCAATGTCATCTGAGTCATTACAGTAACGGAACACAGACAAAACAAATTTAACGGATTATCACGAAAATATTTTATCTGTCATAATTCTTATCAGTGATCATCATAATCGATCAGCGTAATCCGCGTCCCATCAAAGCAGCTTTAGCTGCGTCTTATCTGTGTTCCATAATTATTAATTCCGTGATCATCTGCCAAAATCAGCGTAATCCGCGTCCCATTCTTATCAGCATAATTTGCGTTCCATTATTTCCAATCCATTCAATAATCCTCACCGTTCAGACTGGCAATGACTGATTCCATCCACTCTTCAATTTGTTCCGACATATTTTCAAAGCGGTCGGGATCATTATCTGATATGTCATTTTTTTCATAAGGATCTTCTTCCAGATTATAAAGTTCAAACTTAACCTCACTCTCATCAGAAATCCGGTGGAGCTTATAAGGCCAGTCAAGCCATGCAGCATGGCCCGGTAAAACATCTTCAGGATAATGATCTTTTATTTCCCCTGCATCCAAAAGCAATTCTGACGAATCAACTGATACATTTTCTGAATGTTGTATTTCATAAAGCTCAGTCATTAATTCAAGCGAAGGTGTACTTATACCGCCGACAGGGTATTTCCAAAATCCAAGGGGACGGCCTCTTTTTTCCATATTTTTTTTAATTAAAGGAAGCAGGCTCATTCCATCCAGTACAAGCTGGTGTTCCGTTGTAACACCGGCAATTTCAAGTATAGTAGGAAAAATATCTACCGTGCCGCAGGGAATATCAGTTACCACAGGATTCTTAATTACTGCCGGCCATTCAATAATAGAAGGTACACGTAGGCCGCCTTCATAAATTGATCCTTTATGTTCACGTCCTCCGGTTGTTCCCACCCGTGGCAGACCACCATTATCACTTAAATACCAAAGAATAGTATTGTCAACGACACCTTTATTCCTGAGCTCATCCCTAAGTTTGCCGAAAGCAGAATCCATACCGGATATTTCACCATAAAAATTCTGCAGCTTCTCTTCCTGGTCAGGATAGAGTGCTTTAAATTGCTCGGCAGCAATATGAGGACTATGTGGTGAACCGAAACATACATATGCGAAAAAAGGACGATCACCGTCTTTATATTTATCGATAAACTCTAAAGCTGCATTAACAGTGATCATAGAGCTTTCTCCACTTGTCCTGATCGCAGTGCCCTCACGGCTTAATATGGGATCGTTATCAAAAAAATTAGGTGACGAAAACCATTCATCAAAACCGCTTTGTCCGGGATTAACCGGACTCCCCTTATATACAGGACCAAGGTGCCATTTACCAAAATGGCCCGTCGCATACCCTACTTGTCTGAGAGCTTCAGCAAGTGTATTTTCCTGTGGACGAAGAGTATGCCCCCAACTAAAACATCCGAAACGGTTAGGATGCCTACCTGTCATTATGCTGCCTCTTGTCGGTGAACAAACAGGTGCTGCTGCATAGAAACGATCAAAACGCAAGCCCGATTCAGCCATAGTATCGAAATTAGGAGTCATAAGAACGGGATGGCCATAATAGCCCATATCTCCCCATCCCTGATCGTCTGCCAAAACTATAATAATATTAGGCTTTTCAGGAAAATCTGACTGTTTTTTGCATGCAGGGATTAAAAAAGACGGAAATAGTAATAACCAGAAAATTGTAGTTTTAAAATTTAGCTTCATTTGTTTAAAATTTTTGTGCCGGCAGAAAAATCTGCAAAAAATTTGTAATACATATATCTCATCATTATTGTTTATTTTAACGGCATGAGATGGAACTCGTTATTTATACTATATTTTTCTCTATGAACGTTAGTGCATAACCCGTTTCATAACTTAATTAATTGGATATATTCAAATTTAGTTATCTATAAGTATATCTATTTTCCTTTTTTGCACATCCAAATTTAGGCATTATTTTATACACATCTCTGGATATTTATCATATTTTTGAAAGGCAACTTAAAATTCTCATGTTTACAAACGAATCTGAATTGTGCCTGCTATATTTATTACCGTTATATCCTGAAAAACAGGAATATCATTTTTATATTTGTACCATACAATTAAATTAATAGTCCATGATTAAAAAATTTATTTCAAAACCAAATAGATATTTTACATATAAAACAGTTAAGTATGCACTGATTTTTTCATTGATTGCATATACTTTATTAACAGGTTGTAGTTCCGGCGACAACAAAGGTGTGGATGATCTGTCAAAAAATAATGAAAATTCAGAATGGCCGATGTGGAGATATGATGCGGGCAGAAGTGCCTCAGCTGATATAAATATTCCGGAAAACCCTATACTGATATGGACAAGACAATTGGAGGAACCAAAACGGTGCTGGCCTTTTCAATATGAAGAATATTATACCAGCGGCAATCCCTCTCAAATCGGGAAACTCTCTTTTGATATTTCATATGAACCTGTTATCGGGGAAGGTAAATTATTTGTACCTTCTATGGTATCTGACCGGATTACGGCATATTCAACCGACAGCGGAAAAGAGCTGTGGCGTTATTATGCTGCCGGACCAGTGAGGTTTGCTCCGGTTTATGATGCGGGGAGGGTATATTTTATTTCAGATGACGGGTACTTATACTGTTTAAAAGCCAAAACAGGTAAACTTATCTGGAAATACAAAGGCTGCTATTCATCCAGAATGGTTTTGGGAAATGAAAGGATAATAAGTTTGTGGCCTTCACGCGGCGGGCCGGTAATCAAAGACGGCATCATATATTTTGCATCAGGTGTCATTCCTTTCGAAGGTACATTTATCCACGCTGTAGATGCCAGAACAGGAAATAAAATATGGACAAACAGTACCAGCGGTTCTCAATGGATGTTGCATCAACACGGGGGAGCTTTATCTTTTGGCGGTCCTTCTCCACAGGGATATTTGGCCATAAGCGGTGATAAACTAATCGTTTCTGGAGGAAGAACTCCCCCTGCTATTTTTAACAGAGCCAACGGCAAATTCTTATATTTCAATCTACCATCCGGCAATGTTGGTAAAGGAGCCGGCGGATATATAGTATCTGCCTCTGAAGAGTGGTTCTTTAATCATGGGATGATGTATTGCCTCAAAGACGGTGCACAGTATGGACATATACCGAGCGATGTTATTACAAAAAATGCATTTATCGGGAAAATAGGTACAAGTCTGGTCGCCCACAATTCGGATGTTAAAAAAACAGAAATTGAGATAGCTGACAGGCTTTCACGGGGTGCTATCAAAAAAATTTACCATGTAGAAAAATTATGGGAAACGGAAGTCGATAATATCGACCGTCTTTTTTTTAAAACTGATTCTAATTATGTAATCAGCAAAAACAAAGGTAAAACAGCAGCATTGCTTGATATTTCATCACAAAATAAATCATTATCTCCGGCGTGGGAGTATGATATTGATGGTGAAATATGGAGCATGTTAGCTGGTGATAATAAACTTTATATTATCACAAGGCAGGGAGAGATATATTGCTTCGGAACATCTATAAAAAATAAAGTAAAGCATTACCCGTATAAACCCAAAATTTATAAGCCTAAAGAAAAATATGCCGATCTTGCCGACTCCATAATCCAAAAAACAGGGATCTCCGAAGGTTACGGGCTTATTTACAAAACTGAAAATATTGATCTTATTAAGTGTCTTGCAGACAAAAGTTCGATGCATTTCGTCGTTGTTGAATCCAATAAGAGGAAAATAAAAAAGATGAGGCGCCGTTTTGATGATTACGGACTTTATGGCAAAAGGATATCCATAGTTGAAGAAAATAATGGTGACAATGAGTTGCTTCCTTATATATATAGATTGATAATATTAAAAGGAGACAAGCAACTCCCGACTCAAATAGAGAAAATTTACAATTCCCTCCGTCCCTATGGCGGAACTGCATGTTTTATCAAACCGGATTCCGGCTTCCCTGATGAAGTCAATAAACTTTCTTTAGTGAACAGTAATCTGCTTGTAGAGAATAATTATGCTCTTTTAATACGGCAGGGACCGCTGCAGGAATCGGGAGAATGGACACATCAGTATGCTAACGCATCTAACAGAACATACTCCGAAGACAAACTTGTAAAAGCGCCTCTTGGAACACTATGGTTCGGGGGCCCCTCTAATATTAACGTTCTTCCGAGACACCATCTCGGTCCTATTCCCCAGGTGGCAGGAGGCAGATTATTTATACTGGGCGTGGAAACAATCAGCGCCAGATGCGTATATACCGGCAAGGAACTTTGGGTAAAAGAAATTCCAGGTATAGGCCATCCGTTTACTGATCTTGAGCTGGAAGAACAATTCATGGCGGGAAATGAAGTGTACATGTCGAACCACCCTGGAGCAAATTTCATTGGAAGTCCCTATGTCTCTCTTAAAAATAAAATCTACATTATTTATAAAGATAAACTGTTAACACTGGATTCTAAAACAGGCGAAACTCTTACCGAATTCCGACTACCCGAAACAGAAGATATAAAAATAAATGAATTCAGCCATATAATGATATGGGATGATTATCTTATCACTGCTGTTGATCCTCAAATGTTTGATGATGGTCAACCTGGGAAAATAGATAACTGGAATGCAACTTCGAGTTCCCGTATTATTGTTATGAACCGATACAATGGCAATGTATTATGGACAACAAAGGCAGAAAAAGGGTTCAGACATAATGCAATAGTTGCCGGAAATGGCAGATTATTTTTAATTGACGGATTGTCAGAGGGTGTAATTAGTCTCTTACAAAGAAGGGGAGAAAATATTTCGGGCTCAAAACTTATGGCATTTAATATGGAAAATGGTCAAAAGTTATGGTCGGTCAATGATGATGTATTTGGTACATGGCTGGGCTATTATGAAGATAAAGACATTTTGATCGAGGCAGGAAGGTATGGCGGCAAAAAAAACCTGCCGGATGAGCCACGCGATAAAATGAAAGCCCATTCAGGAAAAACAGGTGAAGTTATATGGACAAGTAACCAACATTATTCTGGTGCATTAGGCCTTCATCCGGATATGATAGTACCGGGCAAACCGGGAGAAACAGTGTTAAATCCGTGTACCGGCGAACCGGTTCAGAAAAATCATCCCGTAACAAACAAAAAATACAATTGGCACTGGTATAAATATTATGGCTGCGGAACAATGAACTCATGCAAATATCTTATTGCTTTCCGGTCAGGAAGCGCAGGTTACAGCGACCTTTTAAACTTCAGTGGCACAGGCAACTTTAGCGGGTGGAAATCCGGATGTACAAACAGCCTCGTTCCTGCAGACGGACTGTTAAACGGACCGGATTATACCAGAACATGTACCTGCTCATACCCCCTTCAGTGCAGTTACGGACTTATACATATGCCTGAGGCAGGCGTGGAAATGTGGACATTCAACAGACTGGAATTGGGAAATGAAGTTATAAGGACACTGGGTATCAATTTCGGTGCTCCCGGTAACAGGAGGGAAGACGGGATACTTTGGATTGAATATCCTAAAGTCTACCCCGACGGCCCCGATATCCCTGTGGAAATTGAATCTGATTCACTGGAATGGTTTGGTAATCATGCTACATGGATTAGAAATCCGGAAGAAAAATACAACTGGGTCGGTTCATACGGTGCCAAAGGAATTAGATCACTTTCCGTCAAACTGGCACCCCGAAATTCTGCGGAAGAAAGATACTATTCCGTAACTCTTTATTTTGCCGAACCCGATGATATTACAGTCGGGGAACGAATATTCGACGTTTCCCTGCAAGGAGAAAAAGTCCTTGAAAATTTCGATATTTCGGAAGAGGCAGGTGGACTAGCACGAGTTATATCAAAAAAATTCACCGGAATAAAAGTAAAAGATGTATTGACAATTGAAATGTCAGACAAACTAAATAAATCGATTATTTCCGGCGTACAAATTGAATATTAAATAGACTATAATCATTCAAGACTAATACATCATGAAACTAAAAAAAAGTATTTTATGGATCAGCGGAATTGTAATTGCCGCAATAATAATTATCAGTCTTTTATACAGTGTGAACAATCACGTAAGTGAAGCCGAAAACATCCTGGATAAAACAGGGGTAAAAGGAGGACTTATAATACATGCAGGGACTACAAACGGCAAACTGACAACTGCCCTGTATACAAACGATAGATATCTTGTACAGGGACTGGCGCGGGATGAGAACTCGGTTAAAAAAGCCCGTAATTACATTAAGGAAAAAGGTCTTTACGGAAAGGTAACGGTGGATCACTGGAATGGTAAAAAGCTACCGTATGCCGGTAATATGGTTAATTTATTTGTTGCCTGCCAGAGCGACTTGGGAGAAATTACTGGTGAAGAGATAAATAGAGTGCTGGCTCCAAAAGGAGTGGCTTATATCAGAAAAAATGGCAAATGGGACAAATGGATTAAACCATGGCCGGATGATATAGATGAATGGACCCATTACATGTACAACTCGCAAGGGGATTTCAGATCTAAAGACAAAAAAGTAGGACTTCCCCGGGGCATTCAATGGGATAGCGGTCCCAAATGGGCTCGTCACCATGATCATACAGCTAGTATGCATGCAATGGTCTCGGCTAACGGAAGAAATTTCTCGGTCATGGATGAGGGTCCGATCGAATCAATCCAGTTTCCATCAAAATATATACTGACAGCCCGTGACGCATTCAATGGGATAGTGCTTTGGAAACGGGAACTTCAGAACTGGTACAATCATCTTTATCCATTGAAGAGCGGACCGGGATGGATGCCCCGGAGACTTGTGGCGGTTGGAAATGAAGTCTGTTTTTCTCCGGGTATCGGTCAGGATCTGTTAAAACTTGATGCCGCTACGGGAGAGGTAATCCATGAATATAACAATACTTCAACAACTGTTGAAATAATTGTATCGAAAGGAAAAATTTTCGCCAATGTAGATTCAGATAAAAAATTTCCGGACTATAATCAGCAGGACCCCAATTGCTGGGTGGAAAGAGACAGGGCAAGCCAGAATATAAAATAGATTATATGCCCAAACACGATGGCCTTATTGCTGCTAATGAACGGCTTTATCTGGTTACTGAAAGTGGGGAGTTAATATGTTTTAAATGAAAATGATCTAAATTGATTAAATTTGTGCAGCGAGATTATTATACAGACACCAAAATTGAATTATGCAAAAAAAATTATTAATAGTACTCACGTTTGTTATTGGAATTAATTTGTTAATGCCCGCTGAAAACAATGCATGCCCTATTCCTGTTTTCAGATATGCCTTGGAATTCTGGAAACCAGATCCTTACAGATTGGAAATTCTTTATACAAATTCTCTTAGTCCTGCAGAAAAAAAATTGACAGATTATCTTCAAAGTGCATCCAAAGATATAGAGTTACAGGCTAACTTTAAAATGAGAACTGTTAACATAGGAAGCAAAGATCATGACATTCCACAGGATATATTAAATAATCTGCCTTTGGATAAGAAAGCATACATAGTGATCCGCTATCCTTTTGTGAGCGGTATAAATATACCTGTCTGGTCGGCTGCATTAACAAAAGACAACATTAACTTCTTACTTAACTCGCCAGCACGTGAAAATATCGCTGGCAAACTTGCTTCCGGCGTTACAGCTATGTGGGTATTTCTTGAGAGCGGCGACAGGCGGAAAGACGACAAAGCGCTCGATCTGATTACAAAGGAACTGAAACATCTTGGACAAACTTTAACCTTTCCGAATACAGAATTGTGGCTTAATAATTATCAGAATAATACTGATGAAAACGCGCCAAAAATCGATTTTGAAATTATAAGAATATCACGTAATGATCCTAATGAAGAATTCCTCGTAAAAATGTTGCTTAACAGCGAAGCAGATCTGAATGACTTTGATTCAGAACCTATTTTGTTTCCTATATATGGCCGTGGCATTATCATGTACGGCATTGTGGGCAAAGGCATAAATGAATGGAATATCAGGGAAGCTGCCGAATTTATAACAGGAGAATGCTCATGCCAGGCAAAATTGCTCAATCCGGGAGTAGATATGCTGATATCAATGAACTGGGATAAACAAATAAACAGGATAACAGACCCCGGTATTGCAAATCCTTTAACCGGTATAGGGGATTTTAGTAATAAGGAAGAAGAAGTCCGCCGCCGATTGGAATCGGCGACACTTGAACGCCTGGGCAGAATAAATGAAGAGACAGAAGAACTGAAGACTGATCCGGATAAAGTCGTTTATCTTGATATTTTTGCAAATAACGAGCAAAATATAAAAAATGAAAATAATCTTCCGGATTCAAATCCAGACAGTAAATATTCTTCCGGCAGTAAAAATCCTGAAAAAGATGAAAATGCAGATAAGGAGAACGGAAACAAAAAATATACACCAGATAAAATTACCGGCACGGAAAAATCTGGAAACATAGTAAATGACCTTCCCCAAAACAGGGATTTCAATAATACTATTATCATTGCATTTTCAATCATTATTTTTGTAGTTATACTTAGCGGTATTATTATATATTTAAAAGTTTCAAAATAAAAAAACAAGCTCTAATTTTTTAACAAAATGAACATCTGGAAAATAATAAAAAAAGAACTTAGTCATAAGAAATTTGGATTTATCACAGGCACACTATCACTTATATTCGCAACTGCAGGGTTTGTAATAGTAATAATATTGCTCAGGGCCGATGAACTTGCAACGCAACAAATTTTAATTGAAAAAGAAAAGGAATTAAAAGAAGAAATGGTTCAATTGGAGGATGATTACAGGATAATCATGCGTAAAATGGGATATAATGTTCTTATTCTTAACGAGGATCAGAGTATCTCTGAACTTGAAAAAAAAGGTTATGCAACAACTTACCTGGATTATAATGATGCTTGGTTGCTAGCTGAAAGTGGAATTAAGACACTCAACCATCTTTTGCCTGTTTTACAGGAAAAAATATACTGGGAAGAAAAGAATATTGAAATATACTTAACAGGAATAAGGGGACAAGTGCCGGTATACAGCAAGCCTGCACACCTGACAGATGATTTTGAATATCGTTCCCCCATTATGGAGAGAGTACCGGAAGGAAAAGCCGATTTAGGTGAGGATATTGCAACATCATTGAATCTTAGGCCTGGAGATAAAATAAACATTAAAGGGGAAGAATTTGAGGTAAATAAGGTCTATTCCCAAAAGGGAACAAAAGATGACCTGAGCATATGGATTCCTCTTGATAAAGCACAGTCCATACTGAAAAAACCGAATAAAATTAATGGCATTCTGGCCCTTCAATGTGTATGTGTCACGGACGATCTGGGACAATTGAAAGAAGAAATAAAATCTGTACTACCCCACACTAAAATTTTTGAATTCAGCTCTCTGATTGCTGCAAGAGCAGATGTCAGGAAAAGGGCAGAAAAATTACATGAAGAGATCATGACTGCCGAGATAACAAATCAGATGAAATTACGACAGGAAAAAGAAAAACTTGCCTCAATACTTGTAATTATACTTATTGTAGTTGCGTCTATTTGGATTTTTGTAATGATACTGAATAACGTGCGTGAAAGGAAACATGAAATAGGTATTTTGCGTGCTATTGGTTTCAGTCGTAATAAAGTTCTCCGGATTTTCCTTGGAAAATCTGCGCTAATGGGAGTAGTGGCAGGAATAGCCGGATGCCTGGCAGGAATACTTCTGGGTATTTTATGGAGTGACGCCGATCTTAACAACTCAGGAGAACTGTTAAGTGCGAGCATCATTATACCGGGTTTGCTATTATCCCCGTTATTGTCTTTGGCTGCAGGATTCATACCTTCTTTAATGGCAGCGATACAGGATCCCGCAATTATTCTCAGTAAAGAATAAAATTAACGTACAGTAATGAATTGAGTGTTGAATGATCAAAAATCCGGCAGGCATGACTATAGAAATAATATTTAACAGGTAATACACAGATATGATGTAAACATGAACTAATTAGTGGACAAAGACTTTGAAAATTAACTCTTTAATTCGGAACATTCTATTTAAATAATGAGTTCAATATAAAAACTAAAATTTTTATGTTTTTTGTAGATAATTGAAAATCAGTTTGATAAATTTTAATAATTTGTCTGAAAAGGGCGTAAAGCACCTTTTAGACTTTACTTAATAATAAAATTCATGGTATTAAAAATAGAAGGAATTAAAAAATCATATATTACAAAAAAAGAAACAGAGGTTAAAGCTCTTCAGGGAGTATCACTTGAAGTAGGTGAAGGAGAACTTGTTGAGGTCAACGGACCTAGTGGCTGCGGGAAAACGACACTTCTTCTGATATCCGGTGGTTTATTATTTCCCGACGAAGGGGAAATTTTGCTAAACAACAATAATCTTTATAGTTATACTTCTCAACAAAGAGACAAAGTGAGGGCTGAAAACATGGGATTTGTGTTTCAACAATTTTATCTCGTTCCTTATCTTAATGTAATTGAAAATGTATTAATTCCTTCTATAGGACTAAACTCCCGTTCTGCTTCTCTCAATAAAAGGGCAGAAGAATTAATCAAAAAATTTAACCTTTTTCACAGGATATATCATATGCCAGGTGAATTAAGCACAGGAGAACGTCAGCGGGTAGCTCTTGCAAGGGCGCTGATTAATAATCCCAAAATCTTATTAGCCGATGAACCAACGGGGAATCTTGATAATGAAAATACTGAAATAGTTTTAAATTATATATCAAATTTTGCTCATGAAGGAGGTGCTGTACTGCTAGTGACTCACGACATCAGGGTAAGCAATAATTCTCACAGAAGATACAGGATGAAAGAGGGAAAATTTTTATGAAACGAACAGGAAAGGTTGATACAATATCCTAAAATATTCTTTTAATAAAAAAAAACAAAAATAGTGAAGTTATTCTATAATGATTTCTCAAATTTTGTATAATTTAATGCTTTTGAAATTAAAACAAATTTATAATCAGTTCATTTAACTAAATATTTTTCTCATGCAAAAAAAATTGAAGTTCTTTTTCTCTTTCTTGTTAGTTATTTCATTGTTATTTTCGGCTTCATCGTGCCGCAATAAGGATAAGACAACACTCCATGTAACACCCAATAAGGAAGAATTCACAGATTCTGATATAAAAGAAAACCTGACAATGAAGCAATTACTCCATGACTATCATGATCACGGGGGACTGGTTGTTCATGTTGGTTGTGGAACGGGAGAAAAGACTGCCGGTCTTCTATTAAATAAAAACTTTATTGTACAGGGACTTAATAATAACCCTAAGGAACTTGAAAAGTCCCGCCAATACTCGGGGGAACCTGATCTTGACGGCAGATTATCATTTAAAAAACTGACTGTCGGTTATTTACCCTACAAAAATAACCTGGTAAATGTTCTTTTCTGGCAAAGACCCGAAAAAGAGGCCAACCTGACAGAAATAGTACGTGTTCTTGCCCCTGATGGAATTGCCTTCATAAAAAACAAAAAAGGATGGAGGAAAATTATCAAACAACGGCCCTGTGAAATCGATGAATGGCCCCATTACCGTTATGATGCAGGAAGTTCGGGGGCATCAAGGGATAAAAGGGTCGGTCCGCCTGATTATATACAATGGGAAACCGGTCCCATGTTTATGAGAAGCCACGAGATCGAAACAGGTTTTTCAAGCCTTGTATCAGCAAATGGAAGAATATACTATATTCTTGATGAAGGTCCGATAGGAATAACTGATGCCAGGTTCCCTCCCAAATGGTCTCTTCTTTGCCGTGACGCCTTTAACGGCATCCTGTTATGGAAGCATCCCTTGAAAGAGTGGGGTTGGCAGGTATGGAATAAAGAACGGGAAAATGATCCGAATGTATGGCTGGGAAAACGAACTCGTCCGGGTGATGTAGACAGGTTGATGGTAGCTCAAGGAGATACTCTTTATACTACACTGAATTTTGGCGCCCCGATTAGTATAATTGACGGTAAGTCAGGCAAAATATTAAAAACCCTTGAAGAAACCGAAGGAGTTTCTGAATTCATATTCATCAAAGGTTACATGATTGTTAGGCACAATAAACCAGCCCATACAATCACTGCCATAAGAGTCAGCGACGGAAAGACAGTCTGGCAGAAAAAGTCCGATATCATCATTGACAGAAGCTTATGCGCAGCAGGTAATCGGGTATTTTACCATACTCGCTGGGAAATGGAATCGGTCGATTTGGAAACGGGAGAAGAACTGTGGCACCAGGAAACAGATATAAGGCCCGCTGCTGTCATAGCCGGCAAAAATGCCGTTCTTGTGATGCAATCATCCGTGACTCTTGCTTTATCAGCAGAGACAGGAAAGAAATTGTGGCAGGGAACAGGAGCAAGCTCCAGGGGACGTTATCCTGATATCTTTTTGGCCGGAGATACGGTCTGGAGCGGACGTCCGCTTTTCGAAGGCCGCAATATCTTAACAGGAAAAATTATAAAAAAAATGAATCTGCAGAATGTGCTCGAATCAGGGCATCACAGGCGATGTTACACAGACAGGGCAACTGTGAATTATATGATAACAGGTGAACGGGGCAGTGAGTTCCTGAATTTGCAGGGTGACAGCCACATGAGACACAACTGGCTTCGGGGACCGTGCATTACGGGAATGGTTCCTGCTAACGGATTTTTTTATGTGCCACCGAATCAATGTTTTTGTTATCAAGAAGTTAAAATGGACGGATTTTTCGCATTGGGATCAAGGTACAATAACAAGCAGGAAGTGCCTGACATTAATACTGAAGACCGTCTTGAAAAAGGCACTGCGTATGGGAAATCAACAGAGATGAATGATAATACTTCGGACGATTGGCACACATACAGGAATAACGCAGAAAGAAGCGGATCGACAACTACAGAAGTAGCGACAGATATTGAGAAACTGTGGTCGGTAAATCTTGGTAAAAACCTTACCCAGCCAATAGTTGCAGGAGATAGAGTTTATGTGGTACAAAAAAGGGCAGGCACCCTTAACTGTCTGAATATTAATGATGGTGAACTTTTATGGAGCTATACGGTAACCGGACCAATAGATTCACCTCCCGGTATATATAAAGGATTGGTAATATTTGGGTCTCGGGATGGTTATGTATACGCCATTGATGCCAGTAAGGGTGAAATGTCATGGCGTTTTCGTGCAGCACCATGGGATGAACAGATCATTTCGTATGACAGGCTGGAATCAGTATGGCCGGTGCATGGTAGTGTCATGATACTTAACGGACTGGTTTATTGCAGTGCCGGACGTTCAGGATTTCTCGATGGAGGAATTTATCTTTTCGCACTTGATCCGGTTACAGGAAAAATTGTACATGAAAATAAATTAGAGGGACCATATCCCGATATCAGCAAACCAAGTTACGCTTTTCACCAGGAGGGATACAAATCAGATATCATGACTACCGACGGGACCTATCTTTATATGGGCAGAACAGCCATGGATAGCAACCTGCAGGAAATAGAAACGGAGCGTATAAATATGACTGGTAATCAAAGGGGAGACTATCTCGAATACAGGAAGATGCCGGGAATGAGACTGTTAGCAACAGGGACATTCATGGATAATACATTTTTTAACCGTACATGGTGGATGTATTCTTATGCATGGCCCGGCTATCATTATACCCAGCAAGCCCCGAAAAGCGGACAAATGCTTGTTTTCGATAATAAAAATACTTATACGGCAAAGCATTACACTACCCGCAACAGGCATAGTCCAATGTTGTTTCCCGGAAACGGATACCTGCTGTTTGCAGATAATAATAACAATGAACCTTTGTTTTACAGAGGTGAAGGAGAACCTAAACCTATTGAGTGGGAACCTGTAGTACCTCCCGAAACAAGGTGGAGTATTTATCAGGATGCTGCAGTTGATAAAGGGCCGGGATTTACCCGCGCCAAACCTGCCATTTGGAAATCATGGATTGATGTACGAATTTCAGCTATGGTACTGGCAGGAGATAAACTTTATATTGCAGGGACACCGGATATTGTTCCGGAGGAAGATCCGCTTGCAGCTCTGGAAGGACGCATGGGTGGCGTTCTGAAAGTTGTATCTGCCGGGGACGGAAGCATTCTGGCAGAGTACCCGTTAAGTTCGGAACCTTCATTCGACGGATTGATTGCTGCAAAAAACAGATTGCTCTTAACTAACAAAGAGGGAAAAATTATTTGTATGGGGAAAAAGAAATAAAATAACATATCATTTGGCGATAATTATGCATAAATCAGCGTTGTCTGTGTCCCATTAAAATATAAATATGAAAAATTACACTATATTAATTCTACTGTGTGCTTTTATACTAAGTTCCTGTATTTCCCGGAATACCGAAGATTGGCCTCAATACAGGAATGATGCCGGCAGGACCGGATATACTTCTCAACAATTATCGGATGACCTTGGGGTAAAGTGGTTATATCATTTCGGCCAGCCTGACAAATCATGGACAGGAGTTCATACACGTATGACTTTTGATCATGCTTATCAACCTGTTATTTCGGGTAACATGCTGTATATCGGAAATTCAAATGACAATAAAATCTATGCACTTAACAGTCAAACCGGTGAAACAATATGGACATATTATACAGACGGACCTGTAAGGTTTGCTCCGGCGATATACAATAATAAATTATATGCAATTAGCGACGATGGATACATTTACTGTCTTTCAGCCAAAAAAGGGAAACTGGCATGGAAGAAATACGCCGGACCAGAGCATGACATGATTCTCGGCAACGAAAAAATGATCTCAAGATGGCCTGCAAGAGGCGGATTGGTTATTAAAAACGGGGTATTATATTTTGGAGCCGGAATATGGCCATCAGAAAAAATATTTATTTATGCACTTGATCCTGATAATGGCGAGGTTCTGTGGATAAATGATTCCTGTGGCGGTATTGAAATGCCTCAGCCACATTCTACTGCAGTTGCCAAAAGTGGCCTCTCGGCACAAGGGTATTTTGCAATAGGAGGAGATAAATTATTTGTACCTACTGGCAGAGCAGTACCGGCTGCACTGGATATAAATACAGGGGAATTGGAATATTTTCATCTTCAGAGGTACAGAAATTTTGGAGGATCAGCAATAATGGCAACTGATTCTTTTATGTTTGCTCCCAGTGGAAATACAAGAGAGCTATATGAAATAAGAGGGACAAGATACTCTGTTTTTAATAATAGTGACGGACTGATCGTACCTGATGAATTACTGTCTGAAGCTATTGCAATATCCCCTAATTTTATATTCTGCATAAACAATCAATTACATCAGTTAGAAGTATATAGTAAAGATAACTTTGTAACTACCCGGGAAACCTTCGGCAGGAAAGGAGGTAAATCAGTATTAAAAAATATTTCCGAACCTCTTTGGACTTCAGATATTATAAAGGAATATATGAAGACATTAATTGTGGCAGGGGACAGACTCATCGGAGGAACTTCAACCGGAAAAGTACTGGTCATTGATAGTGAAAATGGGAAGCTGGTCACTTCTTACAAGGTAAACGGCACTCCCCTCGGACTTGCAGTAGCTCAAAATTCTTTATATGTTAGTACCGACCGTGGTACAATCTATTGTTTTAGTAATAATTATGACGATTCTCCTGAAATTTATTTTAATGATTTTACAAATTTAGATCTGGAATCAGATGAAATTTTTGTAAAGGCTGCCGACGAAATTATATCAAAAAGCGGGATAAAAAACGGATATTGCCTTGATTTGGCATGTGGTGATGGCAGACTTGTTTACGAACTGGCAAAAAAAACAAATCTGAAAATAATCGCCCTGGAGAAAGATGAAAAGAATATTGAACTTACAAAGGAAAAACTGAACAATGCCGGATTATATGGTTCGAGGGCAGTAGTATTTCATGGAGATATAAATACTGTGCCTCTCCCAGATTACTTTGCCAATTTAATTATTTCTCAGAAATCCATTAATAACGGCACTATAGATGACATTTCCGGAAATATCAGACGCTGTCAAAAACCTTATGGAGGTTCTGTTATTACAGGTGAATTGGGCAGTATGAAAGTTGATATCAGAGGCGAATTAAAAGGAACTGGCCAGTGGACCCACCAATATCATGATCCCGCCAACACAACTGTATCTGAAGATGAAATTATTAACGGAAAACTGGAAATGCTATGGTTCAAAGATTCCGAATTCGAAATGCCTTCACGGCATGGCAGAGGAGTCGGACCATTATTTAAAGACGGGCGCTTGTTTGTTCAGGGAAGAAACGCTATTAGAGCTGTCGATGCATACAACGGACAATTGTTATGGGAATATTTTATTGAAGATCTTATGACAGCTTACGATCAGGAACATCTTAATGGAACCTCCATTACTCATGGTAATTGGTGTATAGAAGATGATAAATTATTTGTAAGAAGAGGTAAGTCAATATATAACAGGGCAGCAAAGGATTGCTATGTCCTTGATACCCGGACCGGCGCTAAAATTGGTTCATATCATACTCCTGAAGGTTACTGGGGTTATGTTGCGGCAAAAAACGGAATCCTATACGGATCAGTTGCAAATGAAAAACATATTGTTACCTGGGGATACCAGGAAAGCGATATGTTCGGTCAATTTAGCGAATCCGGCTCTATCTTTGCAATTGATATACAAACAGGTGAATTAATATGGGAATATAAGGCCGAAAATTCAATCCGCCATAATACAATAGCGATTGGGACAGATGTAATATATTTTATCGACAGGCCAGTTGCCGAAATGGATTATATCTACGCCAGAAGAGGAATTGAAAAGAAACATGAGACCGGTACTTTGGTGGCACTGAATGCAAGAACGGGTAAAACATTATTTAGGAACAGCAATAATATATGGGGCACTGTGCTTATTTTAAGTGAGAAATACAATAAACTTGTAATGTCATACAGCGATACCCGCTTTAAGCTTCCTTCTGAAAAAGGAGGGAAAATTGCTGTTCTTGATGCAACGAACGGCAAAAAAATATGGGATTCGCCAACAAGGCAAAATTTTCCCGAAGGCTACTCCAGTTCAAGTCGCTCAAGGCCAGTGGTTAATGACACTATTATCTTCGCCGAGCCTGAAACTTTTAATCTGTTTACAGGAGACATTATTGATAATAACTTTGAGCGTTCTTATGGCTGTGGTATAATATCCGGTTCAAAAAACATGCTTTTTTTCAGATCAGCAACAGTAGGTTACTACTGGCTGGATAATATTGATAAGGGAATTCAGAATTACGGCGGAATAAGGCCGGGTTGCTGGATCAACCTTATACCGGCAGGAGGATTGGCGTTGATGCCGGATGCCACAGCCAGGTGTGATTGTAGTTATTTAATTAAATCATGGATCGCGTTAAAACCTTCAAGTTAATTTAAATGTGTTAATATAATATTTATAATGACCACGAGGTCAAACTTGGAAGAATAATTGTAGTTAGCACGTTTTACAATATCTCACATATGTGATTAATTTAAAAAGATTATTGAATATAATCCTGCTATTTTATAAACAGCACACAAAAACGAAAGTAAAATACTTATTAACAGCATGATTTATAAACGGTATTAACCGGAAAAGCAGAATATTATTTGGAAACATCACGATTCCTGCGAATGCTGTTAATATAAACTATGAAATTAATTAATTAAAATGGAAATTTAAACATATAAAGATCCGACAAAATGACTTTAAAAAAAAATATCTTATTGATTTCTACAATCTTTATTTTTATTCATTCCCTTTATGCTCAACAAGTTTATTACTTAAAAGGATACGTATACAATAGCGAGACCAACGAACCAGTTCCTAATGCCAATATTGTTGTTACCGGAACGAATACCGGAACCAGTTCAGATTCGGAGGGTTATTTTGAACTTAAACTGACCGGTGGGGAATATGGCCTTAGAATTACTTCCATAGGTTTTTCAGATAAAGAAATAACTTTACGTTTGCCACGTGAAACTGCAAAACCATTACGAATTGATATATTACCAAAGGAACTTGAAATAGAAGGAGTAGATGTTTTTGGAAGCCGGTATATACCCGACAGGGATACT
>CAZTAL010000108.1:0-9702 GCA_964611525.1 uncultured Prolixibacteraceae bacterium | reverse complement strand
CCATTTTGAGGGCAAGCATAACGCAGTCATCAGACTTTATGAACAGACTTGTATTTATCTTCCATTGCCTCCTCTTATACTTACCATTAAGGTGTATATTAATATTTTAAGATCTATATAAAGAGAAATATTTTTAAGGTAAAGCATATCGTATGGGAGTCTTTCCAACATCTCTTTCAAATTTGATGCATAACCATATTTAACCTGTCCCCATGATGTAATTCCGGGTCTTAATTTATGAAGATGCGTATAGTGAGGTGCCTTTTTAACTATTTGTTCTATATAATAACGACGCTCGGGTCTTGGTCCCACTAGTGACATTTCACCTTTTATTACATTGTAGAACTGTGGTATTTCATCCAGATGGGTTTTTCTTAAAAAGTATCCGATCTTGGTGATCCGGTCATCATTTTGGTTTGAAAGTTCTGGTATTCCGTTTTCGGCATTATAAACCATACTTCGGAGTTTATAAATATTAAATGGTTTCCCAAATCTGCCAATTCGCTCTTGTTTGTATATTACAGGTCCTTTTGATGTAGTTTTTATTATAAATGCAAGAACACAAAATGCCGGGAAAAATAAAATTGAAGCAAATAATGAAAATACTATGTCAAGTAACCTTTTTATTTTTTCCTGCCAGGCAGGCATAAGGCCATTGGAAATTTTAATAAGCGGACTTCCATAAATGGTGTTCATTTTAACTGTACCCGATAAAAAATCATACAGGTCAGGAATACCCCAGATTGTAACTTCCCTGTTTTCCAGTACTGTTAATATTTCGCTTAAACGCCTATGGTCTTTTGTTTCCAATGCGATGATAACTTCTTCTATATTATTGATGTCAATGATTTCATTTAGGTTTTGAATATTACCCAGATTGAGAAGTTGATTGTCCATCAGATTTTTTTTGTTGTTATCCACGCTGATAAAACCTGCAAAGAGGTTTCCTGCAGGTCGTTGCTGACTCATCATGTCCGTATATATATTTTTTGCTTTCTTATTATTACCTATCAGCAGTGTATTAAATCCTATCTTACGTTGATGTATCCGGTGTATAGTTCTGGTGGTCAGTATTAGTCTGAACAGATAAGTAAATCCAAAATGTAATCCTAAAAGAGTAAAAAACAACTGGTAGTAATTCTTATAGGAATAAATAAAATCATCCAGTATTAGAACGAAGAATATTACTACTACGCCTATTATTGATGTTAATATCGTTTGTCCCAGTTCCAGCAATCGTGATCTTCTGTAAATATTATCGTAAAATCCGGTAATGTAATAAAAAAGTATCCATACAGAAGGTATGAAAGCTAGTCCTAAGAAATAACGGTTGGTAAATTCAATCGGAATATCAATGCTAAAAAGCTGAGGCTCAATTACAGCTTTACGGTAGATAAAAAAGACAGTCCAACTAATGGCTGCTGCTAAGAAATCAAAAACCAAATATTTGACAACCTGCCAATTCTTATTCATTATTTGATGGTTAAGTTTGATCTTGATCAATCACAATTATTAATAGCTTTAATTTTTAACGCAGCAGTGATAAAAATATTGCAGTAAAAGCAGATTATTAAGTAATATAAAATTGAGCTAATTTTGTATTTATGTGATTAATGGTTCTGAGGACTGACAAATAATTATCTATACCGGTTACCGGCTGTTTTTTATTCATGATATTGTCGATAAAGATATCGAATTCATTTGAAGAATATTGGGTAAGTTCAATTGGAGAATTATTACAGATAAAAGTTTGATTTTTGAAATTCAGAAATGTTGTTTTGCCCTTAGAATAAGCTTTAATGATGAATTCATCAGTATGTTGTTTCCCAAAATTAAGATTAACAATTTCCGCGTTTCCATAATCGAGCCGAAGGTTGTTGAATTCTGCCTTTACACGGGGAGATTGAAAAGAAATTGCATCAATTTTTTTGGGTGAAGTGTCCGTAATAATATTTAACATTAACAGTATGTCTGTTAACCGGTCAGTTACCTGATAGTCTTCTTTGAAAAATGAAATGTCCAGAAATGCAGGTGCTTTGATATTATCATTCAGCCATCTCACAGATGGTTCATGGAATAAGGGATTTTTAACCTGAAAAACAGCCTGTGCCTCACCTGACAACTTTATCAATTCTTCACATTCTTCATTACTGAAAGGGGGATAATCTGCAGCAAAAATGTGTGTTGATTTTTTTATGGCATTCCGTATCAGATTATACGGAAGAATTGAAAAATGATTTACAAGAAGAATATCACAACGTTCAATCAGTTCTATGCGGTTAAATTCAGGTATCGGATAGTATAAATCATCCATAAACATTTTAGTGCCGATAGATGATTTCCCGACGACATGAATTTCAGGATTTTTCTGTATTCGTTGTATATAAGGAACCAGAAATTTTATCTCTCCAATTAAACCAATGCTGAGCATAATGATACAAATATAAAATTCATATTAACCTCTTTTTTATTATATGCTATGAACTTATCAACTATTAATGTTAATATTGTATGAAAAGAAACAAGGCCAATATATATTTTTGTCCAATAATTGAATTTGAAATGGCAGTAAATGATGATCTTCGGCATCAGGGGATGCGAAAAAAACTTATTGAAGGATTAAAAATTAAAGGCATTAAGGATGAGAAGGTTTTGCGTGCTATTGGAAGAGTGCCTCGACATCTTTTCATGGAAAGTTCATTTTTGAATTTTGCTTATAAGGATCAGGCTTTTCCTATTGGTGAGGGACAAACAATTTCACAACCTTATACCGTAGCCTTTCAAACCCAACTGTTAGAGGTTAAGAAAAATGATAAGATAATGGAAGTCGGTACCGGCTCCGGCTATCAAGCCGCTGTTTTATTTGAGATGGGAGCTAAAGTTTATACAATTGAACGTAATAAACAATTGTTTCTTAAGGTCCAGTCTTTACTGCCGGAAATAGGTTATCATCCTGTATGTTTTTTTGGTGATGGCTACCGTGGACTCCCTGATTTTGCCCCTTTTGATAAAATTATTGTTACTGCCGCCGCTCCTTCCGTTCCTGAAGAATTAAAAAATCAACTTAGAGTCGGCGGGAGAATGGTCATACCTGTTGGAAAGGAATATCATCAGGATATGGTTGTGGTTATAAGGATTTCAGATGATGAGTATAAAACAGAAAAACATGGTGGATTTGTTTTTGTTCCTTTACTGAAAGGTATAGTAAATAAATAATTTATGTTATATATCAGAAAATTTATAGTTAATCCGTTGCAGGAAAATTCATTTGTTGTTTCTGATGAAACCGGAGAATGTATTTTTATTGATCCGGGATTTTATTTTCCGCAAGAGAAAAATAAAGTGAAAAAATATATATCGGATAATGACCTTAATCCGGTAATGATTGCTAACACACACTGTCATTTTGATCATATCATGGGCGTGGAATTTCTAAGAAACGAATATGGTATACCATTTCTGGCTCACAGGGAGGATGCTTTTTGGGTGGAGAATGCTGTTGAACAGGGAGAAATGTTCGGTTTCAGCATTGAACCGGTCAATATGCCTAATTCTTTTTTTACGGTAAGAGAGCCTTTAAAATTTGGAAATTCTGTCCTTCAGATAATGCATATCCCCGGACATTCACCAGGTCATGTAGTATTTTATTCTGAAGAGGATGAATTGTTGATTGCCGGAGATGTGCTTTTTTACGGAAGTATTGGCCGTTCGGATTTGCCCGGCGGTGATCATAATACCCTTATCTCTAATATTAAAGATAAACTATTCAGTCTGCCGGCTGGAATCAAGGTTTTATGCGGACACGGACCGGATACTACCTTAGAACATGAAATATCATCTAATCCGTTTTTAACTTGAAAAAGTTAAATTCAATGAGTTTTTTGCGGGAAGGTCTAACTCAATCGGCGGACTTTTTTAAAGACTAATTTATATTTTTGCAGATAATTCATTTAAAGTAAAGATAAATGTCTCATGATAGATTTGTAACCAGGCACATTGGTCCACGTGAGGGCGAAGTTAAGGAAATGCTTGAATTTATTGGCGTTGATTCGTTAGAAGAACTTATTGAACAAATCGTTCCTTTTAATATAAGATTAAAGGAACCGCTTACATTACAGGAAGGACTTACAGAACGGCAATATTTCAGAAAAATTTTAGGTATAGCTGCTAAAAACAAAGTTTTTAATACATATATCGGTATGGGTTATTATGATACTATTACTCCTTCCGTAATTTTACGGAATGTTTTGGAAAATCCGGTATGGTATACTTCATATACACCTTATCAATCTGAAGTATCGCAAGGCAGGCTTGAAGCCCTTTTGAATTTTCAGACTATGATTTGTGAGCTTACTTCGATGGAGATTGCAAATGCATCGTTGCTTGATGAAGCAACTGCAGCTGCTGAGGCCATGATCATGATGTCAGGCCTCCGTTCAAGGAAAATGGTTAAAGAGGAGGCTAATGTAATATTGGTTGATGAAAAAGTATGGCCACAGACTCTTGATGTATTGTCTACCCGGGCTGATCCTCTCGGTATCGAATTGAAAATAATGCCTCAACAAAATTTTAGACTCACTGGAGATGTTTTTGGTATAATAGTCCAGTATCCAAATTCCAACGGCGAAATTATAGATTATTCAGTCATGGCAGAAAAGGCACTGGAAAAAGGTATAAAGATAGCTGTGGCGGCCGATTTGCTTTCTCTTGCTTTACTGGTTCCACCGGGAGAATGGGGGGCGGATATAGTATTTGGAAGCAGTCAGCGATTTGGTACCCCTATGGGATATGGAGGACCGCATGCCGCCTTTTTTGCTACGCGCAAAGCATATGTAAGACGCATGCCGGGACGTATTATCGGTGTTAGCAAAGACAGTAACGGTAACCGGGCGTTGCGAATGGCTTTGCAGACACGTGAACAACATATCAGGCGGGAAAAAGCTACATCCAATATTTGTACAGCTCAGGCACTGCTTGCCATAATGGCCGGTTTTTTTGGAGTGTATCACGGAGCTGCAGGGATAAAAATGATTGCGGAAAGGATTCATAATATAGCCGCCTATCTGGTAGAAAAGATAGGAAAGCTTGGTTATAAACAACTAAACAGAAATTTTTTTGATACGATACGTTTTGCTTTGCCCCGGCATGTAAAACGCGAGGATATAGAATGGCTTTCACATGAATTGGAAATGAATTTCAGATATTTTGAAAATGGAGAAGTGGGAATCAGTATCGATGAAACAACTAACCGTGAGGATATGACCTGGATATTGGAAGTATTTGCAAGGGCTGCCAATCAGAAATGGCCTGTAGTTCATGAATATCCGCAGGGATTTTCAATTGATAAAAAATTTAGTCGCACTTCTAAATTTATGACCCAGCAGGTGTTTAACTGTTACAGGTCGGAGACTGAAATGTTGAGATATATCAAGAAATTGGAACATAAGGATATTTCACTTACACATTCAATGATTTCATTGGGATCGTGTACTATGAAATTAAATGGCGCTACCGGAATGCTACCTCTAAGCTGGATAGAATTTACAGGCATTCATCCGTTTGTACCCAAAAATCAAGCGCGCGGCTATCATGAAATGATGGAAGAACTGAGACGCGATCTGGCAGTGATTACGGGCATGGCTGATGTGAGTCTTATGCCTAACTCCGGAGCTGCAGGGGAATATACCGGACTTATGGTTATCAGGGAATATCATAAAAACAGAGGGGAGAGTCACCGTGATGTAGTCCTTATACCTGCCTCCGCTCATGGCACTAATCCTGCCAGTGCAGTAATGGCTGGCATGAAAGTAGTAGTAGTTCCCTGCGATACAGAAGGTAATATACATATGGAAAGTTTACGTCTTAAGGCAGAAGAATACAGAAATTCATTGGCAGCTATTATGGTAACCTACCCTTCAACTCACGGCGTTTTTGAGTCGTCTATTGTTGAAATATGTCAGATTATTCATGATTTTGGGGGACAAGTATATATGGATGGCGCCAACATGAATGCCCAGGTAGGATTGACTACCCCGGGTATGATCGGTGCTGATGTATGTCATTTAAATTTACATAAAACATTTGCCATTCCACATGGAGGGGGAGGACCAGGTGTTGGCCCTGTTGCAGTGGCACCCCATCTTGTAAAGTTTTTACCTTCTCATCCTGTTATGAACAATAGTCATATTGGAATTAATGCAGTCGCTGCAGCACCATGGGGCAGTGCTTCCATATTGCCTGTTACATATGGATATATAAAGATGATGGGGGCTGAAGGTCTTACAAAAGCAACACATATAGCTATTTTGAATGCTAACTATATTGCTAAAGCACTGGGAAAAAATTATGGTATTGTCTACACGGGAGAAAATGGAAGAGTCGGGCATGAGCTTATACTGGAATGCAGGCATTTCAAAGATCATGCAGGTATCACGGAAGAAGATATTGCTAAGCGTCTTGTGGATTTCGGATTTCACTCGCCTACACTTTCATTTCCGGTTCATGGCACATTGATGGTCGAACCTACTGAAAGTGAGTCAAAGCCGGAATTAGACCGTTTTATTGAAGTTATGAATACTATATTTGATGAGATTAAAGAAGTGAAAAGCGGTAAGGCAGATAAAGAAGACAATGTTTTAAATAATGCTCCACACACCGCAGAGATGGTTATGTCTGATAACTGGAGCCATGCTTATTCACGACAAAAGGCTGCTTATCCTCTTGAGTGGGTGAAAGAGAATAAATTTTGGGCTCCTACAGGGCGGATCGACAATGCATGGGGTGACCGGAATCTTATTTCTGATGTTTGAAGATGTCATCTTCTCGAAAAAACTGAGAAGTGGATATTTTTTTATTAAATTGATTTATAATCAGAGATCGGGCTATATGATAGTATTTCCAAATGCAAAAATAAATATAGGGCTGCACATTGTTTCCAAACGATCCGACGGCTATCATAACTTGGAAACAGTATTCTTTCCTGTACCATTATGCGATGCTCTTGAGATGGCAGTGACAGGAATAACGGATATTTCTTTTTCAGGAATCCCTGTAAATTGTTCTTCAGGAGACAACCTGGTTATTAAAGCATATAGATTACTAAGGGAAGATTTCGGATTACCCCCTGTACAATTTCATTTACATAAGGCTATTCCTTACGGTGCAGGTCTCGGAGGAGGTTCTTCTGACGCTGCTTTTACATTGAAAATGCTTAATGATTATTTTGAACTTCATTTGAATAAAGAGAGTTTAAAAAAATATGCCGAAAAATTGGGGGCAGATTGTCCTTTTTTTATTGAAAATATTCCGGTTTATGCTGAAGGAAAGGGCGAAAAGTTATTCCCCATAAGTCTGAATCTTTCAGATTATATTATTGTAATTCTTAAGCCCTCTGTTTTTGTCAGTACAAGAGAAGCGTATAGTAATGCAGAACACGCAAAACCATTGTTTGATCTTATAAATCTTGGGCTTTTACCGGTTGAAAAATGGGGAAAAATGGTTTTCAATGATTTTGAAAAAATTATTTTTTCAATGTACCCCGAAATAGCAAAATGGAAGCAAATTCTTTATGAAAACGGAGCATTATATGCTGGAATGTCAGGCAGCGGATCAGCTGTTTATGGGATTTTTAAAGATCTGCCTGAAAATTTTCATGATAAAATACCCAAAAATGTTTTGTTAATGCCTTATTTTGATAATTTTGGATTTGCCTTTTAATTATTAATTTATATTTTCAAACCGGAAAGTGATGTTTTATTGTTGCTTTTGGTTTATAATACCTTAAAAGTAAGCGATTAACATTACTTTTTAATTTTTTAATTGGGAAAGGGTTATAAGAAGAAGGGAAAGTTTCATGAGAAATGGGTTATTGATACTATTTTTATTCTCATTTTTTATTGTGAGGGCACAGGATGTTTCTTTATCGCAGTTTTACGCTTGTCCGCTATATCTGAATCCCGCTTTTGCCGGAACGGCTGCTGTGCCGCGTATTGCACTTCAGTACCGTAATCAGTGGCATAGCTTTAGCAATGCCTATAGCACCTATAGTGCGGCTTTTGATTTTCCGGTAAAAAAACTGCGGGGAGGATTGGGTTTATTCATAATGAACGATTCACAGGCGGGAAACAACTATCGTTCACTTCAATTTGACGCAGCTTATTCAGTCATGGTAAGAATAAGTGATACATATTTTTTACATGGTGCCGTTCAGGGGGGGTATCATGAACACTCACTTGACATAAATAAACTTGTTTTTCCTGATAATGTTGACATTAATTATGGGAACCATGGAATATCCCGTGAAGTTGAATATCTCTCTGATTCCAGGTTCTCTTATACTGATTTTTCAACAGGAGTATTACTATACAGTAAAAGATATTTCGGTGGTCTTGCATTACATCATCTTGCGGAGCCACAGCAGTCATTTTACGCCGCAGAGGGGAATGACGCAAAGTTAAATCGCAAATATACAGCTCATTTTGGTGCCCGGTTGCCTGTGTTTCTTTATGGTCATCAAAGAAAAAAGTTTGATATCTCTCCCCAATTGGTTATGCAATACCAGGGAAGCTTCGGACAGTTGAACTATGGCTTGTTTGCAACAAAATGGGGTGTGACGGCAGGTACATGGTTCAGGCAGAATTTCGGGATTCGATATGATGCAGTTATTTTTCATATTGGTTTCATGAGGAAAACATGGCAGCTTACATATACCTATGATGTTGCAGTTTCCGGACTTTGGGGTGATTCAGGTGGGAGTAGTGAGATCAGCCTGGTTTTTTTGTTCAGGGAAATTGATAAAGGCCGGTATCTCCCGTTTTATAATTTTTATGAGGATGGATTCGGAGTACAATAAACTAACTTGATGCTTCTATCTGATTAACAGAACTTGTCCTTTTTGTTCGTGTTTGAAACCTTGAATATCAAAATATCGTGCAATCCATACATAATTTCCCATTGGTGCCGGTTGGCCCCCTGAAGTAGTGCCGTCCCATGAATCATCAGGAGAATCTGTCTTGAAAACTACTTGTCCGTTGCGGTTAAAGATTTTCAAATTGAAATGTGTCGGGTCTGCTCCGGTACCCACAGGCATGAAGGTGCGGTTTTCTTCAATAGGACTTCCGGGACGGAATGCATTTGGAGTGTAAACCGAAAAAGGAAGAATTTTTATGAGTTGTTCAGTTGTATCTTTACATCCATATATTGATTCTACAATTAATTTTGAAGTATATTCACCCAATTCTGTGTAGGTGTGTATCGCATTTTGACCGGTTGTGGCATTCCCGTCACCAAAATCCCATGAGTAAATATCTGCAATTTTCGATCTGTCAGTAAAAGTTATTCGGGCATTTTCTATCAGTGCAACAGGATAATCAACTTCAAAGTCTGCTACGGGCTTTGGATGTATCCATATCCAGTCTTTTTTTATGAGGGTGTCAATACATCCTGTTTCTGTTGACTGCGCGATCAAACCGACATCAGCTCTTCCTGAATCAGGGAAAACGCAAAGGTAAGAGTCGCCTGCAACAGGGGGAAGACTGTCATTTATCCAGTAAAAATTAAGGTTATCATCTTTCGGATCAGCAAATATTTCAGTAGTGAAGGGCTGACATCCTTCTTTATTTTCAGAGAAAAAATCAAAATGCGGTTTTCTTTTAAGTTGCATCTCTGCTGGTTTGCTGGAACAACCATATTCATTAACGACCA
>CAZTAL010000107.1:0-3926 GCA_964611525.1 uncultured Prolixibacteraceae bacterium | reverse complement strand
GTGGTGCCACTCGGAATTGAACCAAGGACACACGGATTTTCAGTCCGTTGCTCTACCAACTGAGCTATGGCACCGGATACAATTTACTAATTTAATTGTTTGTACTTATAATTCCGTCGGTTGCCGGATCAGGGATATTACACCCTTTTATTTTAGTGTTGCAAAAGTAAACATTTTTTTAAAAACACAAAGAAATTTTTCCTTCAACCTTCTTTTGTTTGCTTTAAGTGCTACTTTTAGTAATTTTGGGGACTGATTTATTATCTAAATGATTGATACTGATTTTCTGACATATACACTCCAAAACGGAATTAGGCTGATTCATAAATCTGTCGATTCACCGGTGGCCCATTTAGGAATAATTATTAACACCGGATCCCGTGATGAGGAGCCTGCTGAACATGGACTGGCTCATTTTATCGAACATTCTATTTTTAAAGGAACTCATAAAAGAAAAGCATTTCACATTTTAAGCCGTATTGAAGATGTGGGTGGTGAGTTGAATGCATATACCACAAAGGAAGATACTACCATCTACTCAACATTCCTGAATGAATATTATGAAAGAACTGCCGAATTACTTAGCGACATACTTTTTAACAGTTCTTATCCTGAAAAAGAGTTAAACCGTGAAAAAGAAGTAATTCTGGAAGAGATAAATTCTTATAAGGACTCTCCCTCGGAATTGATCTTTGACGATTTTGAAGAACTGATATTCGATGGTCACCCCATTGCACGTAATATTTTAGGCACTAAAGAAAATATCGAGCTACTGACAAGAAATTCCATTCTTCATTTTATCCACAATAACTACAATACTGACCAAATAGTTATAAGCTCTGTTGGCCGAATTTCCTTTCAATCGATCATAAAACTCATTGAAAAATACTTCGGCAGCGCTGAGAAAAATAAACGTATAAAAAACCGTAAGCGATTTATAAATTATATTCCCCGTGCCCGTATACTTGAAAAAGACACATTCCAGTCACATTGCATCATAGGTAATATTGCATGTGACATTACAAATCCTCAAAGAATGACTATGGTTCTACTGAACAATATAATTGCTGGCCAATCAATGAATTCCAGGCTAAATTTGGCTTTAAGAGAAAAAAACGGGATGGCTTATAATATAGAGTCCGGTTATACAGCTTATTCCGATACAGGACTTTTTAATGTTTATTTCGGGACAGATAAGGAACACTTGGATAAAGCAATGGACCTTGTATTAAAAGAATTTAAACTGCTTCGTGAAAAAAAACTTGGTGTTCTGCAACTAAAAAAGGCTCAGAAACAACTAATGGGACAAATAGCTATATCAATTGAAAATCATGAAGACCTGATGCTTACTGCCGGAAAAAATTATATGCTGTTCAATAAAGTGGAGCCTGTTGGCATTCTTTTCAGAAAAATTGAAGCCATAACAAAGTCTGACTTGCTGGAAGTAGCAAATGATGTATTGAATACTGATAAACTGAGCCGTCTTATATACCGTTAAAACTTTAGATTTATTACTCTAACGGTAAGCTTTCCCGGCTTTTCTACCCTAAGTGTAACGAAATTTCCCCTTAGGGTATAAAATTACCAGAATATGTAAAGTCTGACACCCGATAAATTAATTATCTCGCTGCTTTCAATCCTTCAGTTGTAGTATAATACTTGGTGATCATATTCGGAACTTCCCACTCAGGTAAACAGCCATCAGCTAAATAACGCAGGTATTTTTCAGTTACCTGTGCAAAGTGTGCCTCATGACCTACTTTATATTTATCAGGTATTTCTAAAATCCATAACTTATCCTCCAGTTTTTCCAAGCTGATCCCTGGATATTTATTTGCCAAATCCTGATTGATGGCTTTATCTAAAGCTGCAGCAAATGTTTCAAGTCCGTTATTAAAAATCGGTTCAATATATAACAGGGGTTTATATCCTTCCTCCTCACCCTGTCTGATTATCAGATTACATTGTGAACCTCGCATTATCGAATAGTGGGTATCACCAGCACCTTCAGGAGCCTGATAATTCCAGATAACTGATACTTTTGCATGCACATCTTTTAATTTATAATTTATTTCCCCATTACAGTATATTTTCAAAATTCCATCTTCAACATCTTTTTGAAGATAATCGGGATATTCTTCCAATTGAGTAACTTTTTGAAATTGATCAAGTGTAACCTCTGTTGGCCAATGCTCTGCAGCAATAATTTCTACATCTTCCTTCTTCAAGATGACTCCGGGAAAAGCTTCCCACTGAATAAGGTCAACCAGATGAGTGCCAACATCTACAATACCTTCTCCCTGCTGATTTACATCGAAATACCATGGCGGACGTTTTAACGGATTTCCTGAAACATATTTAAAAAGATGATGAACACTCTCTTTTGTAATAGCTGGCTCTTCAAGGGTACCTTTCTGCAATAATCCGAAAACCTCAGGTATCATGGAGAGCTCACGCTGCAGCATAGTTGTTATCTCATGCCTCTCAGTCATTATATCATAAAGCAAAACATCATTTTCTGCAGCCACCTCAAATGCTTTTTCCAGTTTAGGAAACTCTTCAGGTGATATTACCATAGGCTTATCAGACAAAACATTCAAACCCGCCTGAACTGTTTTTAAAATATATTCGGTTTTTTTGGCATTATTTCCTGAAGTCACCACAACATTTCCCGGTTTTTCATTAAGCATTTTCCCCAGATAATCAGGGCCTGTGTAAACAACAGTTTCCCATGAAGTTGGACTTTCAGAACGATTATTAAAATTTTCGATACGATCAAGATGATCTTTTACATCAGGCCCTTCCGGAGCATAAACATGTACAACAGGATCAACCTGCTCATACATAGATTTTTGTACTAATGCAGCATGAAAATGCCCCGGATCCACAGTCATTAGCTTAACTTCATTTTTGGCTCCGGTAAACATACTTTTCTCCTCCTTGGTTTCAGATTTATCGCCTCCTCCTTTACAAGCGGCAAAAAACATGGAAATTGCAAATGTATAAAACACAATTCGTTTCATTATTATAGTTTTTAAATTTGATTCCGTTAACGTACACAAATTTAAAAATTTTATACTTTTTTAAACAATTTAAATCGATTTAATTATGAGTTTAGTCTGAAAAGGCGCTTTACACCCTTTTCAAACAAATGAGTAAAATTTACCAAATTGATTTTAAATTATAAACAAAAAATATAAAAATTTAAACCTGCTCCGAAAAATCTAAAAACAAAAATAACTTGAGAAAAAGAAGTTACATAAGAGAGTGCACTCAATATTTAAATACTAATATAATTAGTACCGTAAGGATACCGTTGTGGTCTGCTTAACAATGAGTTCGCCAGATCATTATTCAAAAATTTCTCGGTTTCGGGATTCCATTGCAGGATACCGGGTATCTTCATAGCAATATGACTTATCAGGCAAACTGTGCATGCACGATGACCTATTTCTACCGGAGAGATAGGTTGCTTACGTGATTTTATGCAATCGAGCCAGTTGCCATGTTGTTCCTCGCTTTCATATAAATGAATCTCATCTTCCCCGATTTCCGATTTCAATATTTCAACATCACTGGCATCGAGTGCCTTAGTGCTTCCCTCAGGTAACGGATCGCTTGGAGTAGCACGGTAAGCTCCCCGTGTCACAAAAATCCATCCCTCATCACCAATATACCGGATGCCGTTAGGGAACCCACCGCTGGTGTAAACCGTTATATCGTTTTCATATTCATGTTTTACCATGAAGTCGCCATGAACATTCCAGCTACCTGATTTGGGAAACTGTGCCACAGCCTGAACGGAAATAGGGCCGGTATATTCGGTATCCATTCCCCATGCGGCTGAATCGTAATGATGCTGACCCCATCCTGTGATCATCCCTGCACCGTAATTCTCATGTCTGAGCCATCCCGGCCGGCTGTAA
>CAZTAL010000106.1:0-15333 GCA_964611525.1 uncultured Prolixibacteraceae bacterium | reverse complement strand
ACCATTTTCCTCAAATTTGACTAATTCTCCATTTTCATCCTCAATCAGGTACACCTCGGCATCTTTTACTGCAACAACCATTTTAGGTCGTTTCCCACTGTATGCTCCTGTATAAAATGTTATGGTATCATATTTAACCGGCTGTATTGCACCGTCTATGTCAATTACATCTCCATTTGAATCTAACTGGCAGTAACGTCCGACATTATTGGGCCGGATAGCGCGATATTCAGATTTCTTCTCATCGGATAATATTTGATCAAAGTAAATCTGTTTAATGCTCAGCGTCAAGTTTTTCATTTTTATTGATATTTACAGAAATTAGCTACATAAGTTCGTCATCTTCATCCTCATTATAAAAATCCAAAGATGGGTCCTTATTTTCCCTTATATTTTTACTGAAACGCTTCCTGGCTTTTTTTTCTTTTGCAAACATGGCTCTTACGTCTTCATCATTTGCAAAAAATGTCATTGTGTTGTTAATAGAAAGTGAGAATGCAAATTTTTCCACATCATGATTGGCGCCAATATATGTGAAAGTCCAGTCTTTACTTTTCATCTCTTCAACCAGTTTCTTAATGGATTTACCATTATACTCCTTTGAATCATTTTCTTCCCCGTCAGTTAATACCGTAACCAGAACTTTAGACTCAGGTATATTTTCTAATTCTTTGTTTAATTTGTTAATACTGAATCCCATCGCATCGTACAACGGGGTGAGCGAATCCGGTTGATATGTTTTATCGTCAATTTCATTCAATTGTTTTACGGGCTCATTAAAAAGAATCTCTTTAATACCAAGACCATTGAAACTAACCAATGAAATAAAATGTTCTTGCTCGGGAAATTGTTTTTCAATACCTTTAATAGTTTGAACTACCTCATTAAATCCGTTAATTGTTGAAGACTTAATGCTGTGCATCGAACCACTTTCGTCAAGAATAATCAAATTGAATACTTTTACTTTTTCGTTCATCGTTAAATTTTTTGAAAAAAACTCTATGTATTGTTATTTCTAATTCTTACTTGCCAATAGAGAAAAAGTTACATCGGTTGAATCTTTTGATTAAAATTTTTCTGCAAATATCAGTGTGTGTAGAATTTTAAATGAATCGTTAAATCTGATTTGATTAATGATATACTCCATATGCACATAAAATTTTATCTATTTTGAATGGTGACATTTTGATCTTTCCTGCAAGCCCTTGGGTAACAACAAAGGATTCAAAATCAGTTAACCTGTTTTGATTATACTTGCTTAATAGGTATGACATATAGCTTATCAAATATGTTATTATTTTTTTGGTTACAAATTCCCTCAACCTTAACATAAAATGTATCAATATTTTGATCTGTAAAGTCTTTTCTCCGGAATTACACCTCTTACACCCCCTTCCGGCTGAGTTATATCTCCTTTATATCTCGGAATCAGATGTATATGCATATGAGGAATAGTTTGACCAGCTTCTTCATTTATATTTATTCCTATATTGAATCCATCGGGATTAAATTCTTCTGATAAAAAGTTTTTTAATTCGTTTACCATTTGCCAACAGGATGTCTGCTCTTCAGCAGTAAGCTCAAAATAACTGGAGCAATGTCTTTTAGGAATAATGAGAGCATGTCCTTTGTTTACAGGATATTTATCATATATAGCAAAGGCCAATTCAGACTCTGTTATAATCTCCCTTGAAGAATCAAGGTTACAGAAAAGACATTCAGAGCTATGTGAATTTTCAGACTGTTCCATAAGGCTTTATAAGATTGTATTTATATTTGCCATTCTTCATATCCCCGGTTTGAGATTAAATAATTGCATCTTTTTTGGAGCTGTTGTATAGCTATATCCTGCCAGGAATCATGGGTATTGTTCCCTAAAAGAGCCACTTGTATCTCCTTCTTAAACCTAAACGGCTGATATTCATTAATCATGTTCCAATAATACAGTATTAAATCCTTTCTTTTCTCAATTAAATTGACTGCTGGTATTTTATCTCTCTTCTTACTATTAGTAGTGGATTGTGAAGGTAATAAATTCCACAAGTCATTGTTTCTCCAGACTGAAAACGGGATCATGTGGTCGATATCATATTTTTTAATCCGATTTCCTGTCCAAACGCAATACACATTGCTTTTCTTCGTCAGTATAGATTTGTAAATCTGTTTTGACACTGCTATATCCCTTTCGGTTATGGGACTTTTCAGCACTTCATTTACAACCTGGTCAACAGATAACCGCTTGCCCGAAGCATTAACTGAGAATTCTGCCCATTTAAAAAGTATAGAATCCTGCCCGTTTATAAAGCTGCCTAAAACCTGAAAGGCTTCAAAGTAATCGTAGGGTATTGAGAAAGTGCCAAAATTATCAATCAAAAATTCCAGGTCTATCATTTCTGCAATCTTAATCCTCTTTCCTGCCGTAAAATGAAAAATAGAATAGAAATCATTATTGAGTGAACGGCCTATGTATCTCATGGGCATTCTTGTAATGGTATTACTTATCTTTTTAGCAAGGGTAACAAAATCAGATTTAAGGTTACGGGGAATTCCTCTATTTTTCAAATCGTTGTAAAAAGCAGAATAACCACCAATTCCCTTATAAGATTCAATGAATTTTTTAAGCTGTAATTCAAATGCAAGGTTTACTATACCGTTTATCTGTGGGATACTGAAAGATGATTCCAGGATGGGATAATAATACACTAACCATTTTTCTACCAACAGTCCAGTTGGAATATGTACCCTTCCTCCGGAAAATGTTATATACGGAGAATTATCCATGATGATATCTATCACTCCTCGAAGCAAAGCAAATTTATATGTCGAGGTTTTGCTGTCCCTCTCAATTATTTTATTGATATTTGAGAAGACCTCATTTTTCATATAATCTTATTTTATGGATAATATGCCCCTTTCCAATTTGACTTGTGCCATGCCAGTGTATCAGGTTAGTTCTATTAATTAACTGCATTTCTGCAGAGTCTTTAATTTTAGAATTACTTCATTCAAAGCTTTCTGATTGATTTAAAATAAACAATCAATGATAATAAAGATAAGGAGTAATAATAAAGCTCACAAAAGAAATTACTGTAAAATAATAATATTAGGACAATTTATGGACATCAATTTTCAAACTTATGAAAATTAACTAATTATGATAAGAATATTAATTCACCGTTAGGCCATTATCTGGGCATTCTTGAATCGTAAGTAGTATAAATCTTTTTGTTGGTTTAGCATATCTGCCAGTTGTTTTTATCGTTTTTATCCGGTAAGTGGTATCGGTAATGATTGAAACCGAAAGCACAATAATTCGAATATTATTGTTACTTGCAAAATTTGCAAGATAAAACCAGATGCCCTCCACTATTCTATCATGATTAATTTAGCTATTCGCTATACCTGTATAGTCATAATATTTTTTGGTAGCAAAATGGCTATTTTATATTATACAGAAATGATGCTCATGCCCAGGCGGATACGAATGTAAAGTCTTATTTTAATATATAAGCCACCATAATCCCAAGATAGTTTCCAACGGCATAACCTGCAATTCCAATAACCAGTCCCGTTAAAATAATTTCTCTGTTTTTTAATGCTCCGGCAACAACAGGCACAAACGGTGGGGAACAAATCAACGCGCTTCCGGAAATTATCACCGTGTCAGCATCAATTTTAAAGATGTGTGCAATAAACAAGTGCAAAATGTGCGAACCATACATGGCAAGTCCCACGTAATAAAACAAAGAAAATGAAATATCGGCCAGCTTGCTTATATCGGCCATGGAAGCAACGGCCAGACAAAAAATAAGGATGAGGTACATCCCCAATTGAAAAGTCTTTTTAATCGCTTTTATTTTGGGCACAAACGAGGCTGCAATTCCAAAGGTGGTAATAAACAGGATTATTGCAGCTGTTGAAAAATCTTTGGGAAACAATAGGCTTAAGGCATAACTCACGCCCAATATAGAAATTGAAATTCCGAACGCTGCAAACAAGGGAAAAATTATTTTTTTTTTAAAGAAACCATCGTACGATTCAAATTCGTCTTCCATGTTCAGTTTACCCACCTCAATTGCTTTTTCTGAAACCGGGGATTTATAGGGTGGCAGTATCCACAAAAATACACGCTGCCCGATTGAAAGAATGAAAACCAGGTAAATGGCGCCCAGCGTAAGTTCGTATGTATGGGTTAAAATATACAATTCCTGACTTACATCAAGAGCTGTTTTCATGGCAGCCATATTCGGAGTGCCTCCGGTATAAATTCCAACCAGCATTCCTGCTACTTTCCAGCTTTCTTCAATGCCATCGCTAAAAATCCAAAAACCGATAAAAATCATTAATATAACCGTAAAAAGTCCTATTATCAAAGAAATAAAAGTTGATTTTGCCATTTTCAGCCACCTTTTTACATCCATAGAAAAAAGGATTAATGGAAGCGCCAGCGGAATGGTAATTTCCGTAATCAGGTTTTGGTATTTTTCAGCTCCCGATGGCAAAACACCCATGTTTCCAACAATTAATCCAAGGCCGTAACAAATTAATACAGCTCCTATTTTTTTCAGGATGGCATATTTTCCTTCGAGGTAAATAACTAATACAGGGGTAATAATAAAAAGGATGATCAACGCCAATAAAGGTGTTTTCATGATTTTTTCAATAAGAAAGATTTTAAAAACTCCGGCAACAGTATAAAGTTATCAGAATGTTTAATATTTGCAAATATAACCCGATAATTGAATAGAAGTAAAAAATCACGTATAAATCTATAAGGTGGTTTTTCAATTCCGGCCTTAGCTGCAATTTCGGCTGATCCAAAAAGTCTTTCGGATTTCTGTAAAGTGTTGATAACGTAATAGTATTTTATCCATCGTTCAACAATAGTTTTTGTTTCCAAATAATTACATTTAGAATGTTATATGATTCAATATTCCAAATTTTAATATTACACAATACACCATCTATCTGGTTATTCTATCACGAACAATTTTAAGCACTTCCTGATCATTTTTAATATGCCAGTTTAAAGATTTATCTGTAACTGTTTTGTCAGAAGAAATATGATAGAAGACAAGAGACCTTACCATATCATATTTATTGTTAATGTCATCCATGGCATCCGCATACCATCCGGCACGGTCACCTCCAACAGCCAAGGAGCCAAACTCTGTTATCATTAAAGGTTTCTTAAAAGCAATCAGCTCCTCATAGTAATTTCCAAACAATTCCTCAAATGACCACCATTTACTCCATACGGTGACTGTCCCATAATTCAAAGCCACAGCACCGACATAATCCACATAAACATCCCCGGGATAATATTCTTTTAAATACCCATAAGATTGATGGGGGCTCCATATCCAGATCACATTATTAACTTCATTTTTCAGAAATATATAATGAATATGCCTCCATGCCGCAACAAAATCTTCAGGATCATTATTTTGAGGGCCCCACGGATAACGGTAAGGGTCGTTCATTTCGTGGCCAACTCTTAAAAATAAAGGTTTTTGAACTGCTTTGGCTGATAAAGCCCATTTATTAATATACTTATCATACACTCCCCTGGCAATTTCTTTCAGGCATCCCTGATCCCTTTCTTCTACTTTCGGAATTCCCGGATATTCTTTTTCATCAAAGCCACTCAACCATGGTTCCCAAGTAATTACCGGAACAGAACCTAACCTGAAAATGATTTTTACTCCCAATTCGGGGAATTCATGTTCAGGTTCACTACCCCAGGCTGTATAGATATGTATTAAAGGAAATGTTGTTTGCAGGGAATCTTCAAGATCAAGAATCGATTCATAGGATCTTACAGAATGTTGATCAGAAGCGCCTAAAAGAATTTCCTCGGAATACATCAAGTTTGAAATATCGTTTTGATATTTATTAAACCATTTCAGTCTATCAGCTCTTTTATTTTCTCTTTTTGAAAGAATGGTTTTTTCTTCAATCTTCTGAACTATCTCAGATGTGCGGGAAAAGAAATTTTCCAAAGGGCCTTTTGATCTGTTACCCAAAAATGATAATCCCAATACTATCACAAATCCAATAAAGAGCGCCAGTAATGTCAGTATTATTCTTTTTAAACTATTTCTTTTCATGATTATAATTGTTTATTTATAAGGTATAAGATAACCTGCCCTTATGTAACCGGTAAATTCACTCATTTAATAGTAACTCAATCGCTTCCTCTAAACTGTACTGCGGTTCAAACCCTAATGCTTCTTTTATTTTTTCATTGTTCCCGACCATATTCCAGATTTCATTTTTACGATATGGAAGTGCACCAAAATTTACGGCACATTCTTTTTTAAACTTTCTTTTAAATTCACTAACCATATCTTTTAGTGTAATTCCAACTCCGCTGCATAAATTAAACACTTCGTTTATTGAATTTTCGTTTGTTGCCGTTAAAATTAAAGCCAGAACAACATCATCTACATATAAATAATCACGAACCTGTTCTCCTCCTGTCATGTTAAACGGAATATTATGCTGAAGCGAATAAATCAATTGCGGAATGAAAAAATGATCCGGCATATTTCTTCCAAAAAAATTAAAAAGGCGCAGAACAGTGAATTTTTTTTTATATAAAGATGAAAAGGCGGTTATTGCCTGTTCTGAAAAAATTTTACTAAGCGAATAAGGTGAACAGGCATCCGGTATCTGTCTTTCGTGAAACGGGGCAGAATTATTACCATAGATCTCTCCGGTTGATGTAAAAATAAAGTTCTCATATTCAACCTTTTGCAAAGCCTTCAATAATTTTATGGTGCCAAAATAATTTACCTTCATGATGTGATCATGATGTTCAAAGCTTCTTTCACGGTTTAAAACGGCTGCCAGATGATATATGATGTGGGGTTTGACTTCCTCAGCAATCTTCTCTAAATTTTTTGTTTTGGCCCTGCCTAAATCAACCACATATTCATTTTTATTATTACCCTGGACAAAATCGAGTATATAAACTTTTGCTCCAACTGTTTTAAGATACCTGGTTAAATGAGAACCGAGGTAACCATTTCCGCCGGTAACTAAAATACGTTTATTTCTTAAAATGTCCATACCAGTTTTTGTTTTATAGCATCAGCAACATATTGCTGAATGTCATTTTCAGTCATTACTCCATCATTTTCATAATACACTTTGTACCAGTTAATAGTTTTTTCAAGTGTCTTTTCAATATCCCAAACTGATTTCCACTTCATCAGTTTATGTGCTTTCGAGCAATCAAGCATGAGCAAACCTGCCTCATGCTGTTTTGAACTATTTTGAGCATACTCCACCTTTAATGTATCCCAGTACTTTTTAAAAAGTTTACAGATGGCCATTACAGATATATTGTTTTCACTTCCCGGTCCGAAGTTCCATGCCCCTGCAAATTCCGGTTTTTTTTCAAGTAACCTCCAGCCCAAAGTCAGATAGCCGCTTAAAGTTTCCAGCACATGTTGCCATGGCCTTGTTGAATACGGATTTCTGACCACGACGGGTAATTTTAAAGAAGCTGCCCTCACCATATCGGGAATCAAGCGATCATCTGCCCAATCGCCACCGCCAATAACATTCCCTGCCCTGCCGCTTGCAAGCAGCACATCGTGTTTAATGATAAATTCGTCCGGATTAAAATAGGAGTTCCTGTATGAAGATGTGAGCAGTTCAGAACAACCCTTTGAAGAACTGTAAGGATCAAATCCGCCTACCGGGTCATTTTCCCTGTATCCCCAGACCCACTCCTTGTTCTCATAGCATTTATCGCTGGTAACATTCACTATTGCTTTTACAGAACCTGTTTTCCGGCAGGCCTCAAACAGGTTTAAAGTTCCAATAACATTGGTAGTGTAGGTTCCAAGCGGATCATTGTATGAGGCACGTACCAATGCCTGAGCTGCCAGATGAAAGACTATTTCGGGCCTGATCGCAGCAATGTAATCACTGAGCTTTTCAAGATCACGAATATCGGCTTCCACCGAACTTATTTTTAAATTCAATAATGAGATATGATTTGGAACCGAAGGGGGTTTTAAAGCATACCCGAAAACTTCTGCCCCCATCAGATGCAGCCATTTTGCCAGCCATGAGCCCTTGAAGCCTGTATGACCGGTTATCAACACTTTTTTGCCGCTATAAATTCCCTCAAAAAGGGTTTTTAATCCTTCCAGACTTTCCATATTGCTTTATTTGAATCCCACATTTCATTAAGTTGTTTATTGTCTCTCATAGTATCCATAGGTTTCCAGAAACCGGTATGTTTGAATGCATACAGCTCTCCGTCTCTTGCTAAATTTTCCAAAGGTGCCCCCTCCCATATAGTTTTATCGCCTTCCGTGATGTAATCAAACACTTTTGGTCCGCAAACAAAAAAACCGGCGTTGATCCAGCCCCCGTCACCCAAAGGTTTTTCAATAAAACTGTTTACCTTGTCCGACTGCCCTTTAAATTCAACACCTCCAAACCTGCCTTCAGGCTGAGTGGTTGTCATCGTGACCGCCTTTCCGTGTGACTTATGAAAATTAATCAACTTTTTTATATTAATGTTTCCAACACCATCCCCATAAGTGAGCATAAAAGTTTTATCTCCAACTATATCCCTAACTCTCAGTATCCTTCCGCCGGTCATGGTATGTAATCCTGTATCGATCAGAGTTATTTTCCACGGCTCCGACTTATTATTTAATATTTGCATTTTATTTTTTGCAATATCAATAGTTACATCGCATCTATACAAAAAATAATTGGCAAAATACTCCTTGATAATATATCCCTTATAACCCAGTAAAACAACAAAATCATTGAATCCATAATTAGAATAGATCTTCATTATATGCCATAAAACCGGCTCTGAACCGATAGGAATCATCGGTTTTGGCTTAAATGCGGTTTCTTCGCTAATGCGGGTGCCAAAACCTCCCGCTAATATCAGTGTCTTCATAGGCTATTATTTTGAATATCACTATTTATTTTTGAAATATCGACCTTTCTCCATGGTTCATCTTCTTTTAACCAAATTGTTTCCAGCGCTGCAAAAATTCCTACAACCGACTGGGAAAAGGCTATGAAAGCAAATCCCAACATCCCCCATACCCTCTCTGCAGTGAATGACAGCTCACTTTCCGGAACATAATACCTTCTGTGAATGTAAACTGATGTAACAGTAATTAAAAACAGTATGCAGTAAACAACCAGGGGAAGTACAAATGTTGTAACTGAACCTGTCAGTGCTTTTTTGGAGGTAGGCAGATACGGAATTTTTTTATTGGCAAGCGCCAATAAGAAACCATAAAAGTAGACCGGCCAACTTGAAAACTTTAGTATCATGCCCCGCCAATGAAATTTTCGTTCTGTTTCAGGGTGGCATAGAAATTTCTGGATATATGCATAGATTAGCGCAGCAATTACCAAAACCGGTGTGCCGTAAGTGATGAAATCTATCAAGGTCATACTGCCGGGAATAATACCTGTCAGAAAATAAATTAAAGGAACTAGAATGAAAAACAGCATGGCAGTTCCTGTAAAATAATATGTACTTATAGAAAGGTATACTATTCGTTGCCAGAATGTCAATTTACTGAATAGTTTGGGGAGTTCATCAAAAAGTAATTCGAAAGTTCCCCTGGCCCATTTTAATTGCTGCTTATAAAAAGAGCTTAAATCTTCAGGCACAAGGCCACGATTAACAATAACAGGGTTATATACCGATTCCCATCCTTGTGCATGAAGGCGGATACTGGTAAGCAGGTCTTCCGCCAGTCCCCGGGCATGTCCTCCAATGCTTTCCAGCGCTTTACGCCGAAAAGTGCAATTGGCCCCGATGGCAACAGCACTTCCATATCCATACAGTCCCATTTGGGTAGGTCCATAAAAAGTGTAAGTTTGCTCAGCCGCAGCACTGGCCGTAAATGAACGATACTGGTTATAATACCCCTGGCTTACCTGAACAAAGCCAACCTTTTCATCATTAAAAAAGCCAAGTATCTGATTCAGAATATTTGGAAAAGCAATATGGTCGGGATCTAAAACGAGTATGAAATCTTCATTCGTCCGTTTTAATGCTTCGTTTATCTTGCCGGCCTTTGCACCGGAAATATTTACCATTTCCAAAAGGGTGATGTTATATTTTTCGGTCAAAATCTTTAAAGCAGGGTCCTGTGTTCCATCCAGCAAATAGGTATTGTGAGGATAAGAGACCCTGTTCAGGGCTTCAAATGTTTTTTCAAACATGCTCAGCGGTTCACCAGGTGCACTTGTAGTGAAAATAGCCACACTCAGATTATCAGGGGGCTCAGGTGCCGCCTTTGGCTTATTAAGCCTTAAATAATTTATCCAGACCAGTATGATTCTGAATATTCCATACCAAAAGAACAAACTCAGGATTACATAGAAAGTAAGATTGGAAATATGCTCCTCCCGAAACCACCATTCAGCAAAATTTATTATACTTATCATTCCTGCCAAAGTAAGCGCCAAAATCACAAATTTATCGGTGACCGACACGCCGGCTGCCTGCCGGAATTGCCATAAATTTTTATTTTGTACCCTTTCCATGCTAAATTATCACTTTTAGTGAAATTAATCCGGAATGACTCTTGTAAAAGTATGTACTTAACAAGGTATATTCAGATCTTATTGAAATTTTATTGCTTATAATATGCCAATTGAAAAAAATTCTCTCCTCATAAGGGTTAAAATTATCTTTATAGTACTCTTTTCGGATAAATAAATTATTGCCTTTTCTATCAATAAAGAAGTAGGGATTTTGGGTTGTTGCGAAAAATCCGTAAACCGATTTTACTCCAAATTCAAATTTTTGAGCATGTTTATATTTTAATAAGAGAATTATTGAATTTACACTTTGATCTTTGGGAGTAAAATAAGGTTTGTAAATACCTGTCACCTGAGAATAAAAATCCTGTTCCTCAATAATCTCTTCGATAGTCTTTTCAGGAATGAAACGATCTTCATCAGAGTCACTGTGGCTATATGCATAACCAAAACGGGTTTCTGTTTTGCCTATCCTGATTGGTGATGAAGTCACCCACAAGCTTGACGAATATACCCTATTGCTTTCAGTATAAAAGTCCTTGATATTATGACCAAGTCTTCCCATCCATCCACTTTCCCCTGACCAGTTAAGTGAAACATCATAATTAAGTACTTTCATTGGATGTGTCATATTAGCTTTAGTATTTAAATACGGCTTGTGTTCGGCCAGCAACTCTAAATCAAAATAACGCAACAATGTTTTGGCAATTTTCAATCCTGCCTGAGGAAATTCTTCCTTTGCCGGAAGCATAAATAACCCTCCTTCTATAAATACAGAGGCTTTAGGCTTTATAATATTAATTTTATTACTTAACCGAAAGTCTTTTGCCTGATACCTAACTCCTTCAGAAATAAAAAAGGGTGATGCGACAGTTAACAACGGATTAATGAAGGCATTTTTTGAAAAACCAAATTCTATTGATGGGTGTATGGAAAATAAAGGTTGATCATCCCGGGTTATTCCTGATGATATCTTAAACCATGGAGATTTCGTCATGATAATTTCCTCACGCAATTCCTTTGCTTTAGAATTTTCCGGTTGGATTGAAAGAATTTTGTCTGTTTCATTCAATGCTTTTATATAATTACCCTTCCAGTAATACATTTTGGCTAAGGCTATCATGGCATGGTAGCCAAGTTTGTCGTAAGCGAGGTATTTCTCAAGTAATGGTAATGCTTTTTCAAATTCCCCGATATCAACCAGCTTAACCCCATAGTCGAGCAATAAGTCATAATTTTCAGGATGATTTGCAATAACATCTTCATAAACAGTCATGGATTTGTTAAATTTTTTTGACCAATAAAGAGACTGGGCATATAACCACTGAATATTCAAATTGCAGGGGTATTTCTCATTGATATCCTCTAATAATACAACCGCCTGTTTATAATTTCCTGAATCAAACAATGTTCTGGCTCTGGCTATTGAATCCGATTGATTTTGGGAAAAGCTGATTTTGGGAAGAATAAGAAAAAAAATATTTATCAATGTAATTAAGAGGTAATTATTATATGTAATTTTTATCATATAATGCTTTTGTTTTGGTACTTATTACTATTATCAAGTAGCAACTCAATTTTGCTAAATTTAATAACTTGTGGTTTTATAAGCCAGCATTTTTGCCTGATAATGCAATTATCTTGCAATAACATTTAATTCAGATACAAATCATCAAATACTTATATTATTATCTTTAATATCCATTACTATAAAGATACCCTACCTGACATTATTAATCATACAAATAAATTTTTAATTTTACCTGTATTAGATATAAGCTTCAAGTTAAAATCAGAAGCTAAAGGACAAATTGATTTGAAAATTTTACTCAAACCCGGTTCATTCGGAATTTTTACAGACATAATAGACACAGATGAGAAAACATTTAATTATAGCACTAATTTCTAATATTTCTATAATAGTTTCCGGGCAAAATGTATCGGCTAAAATCAATAGCTCCCAAGAATCAATTTTAAAATCCCAAATGACAGTAAAACAAAAGCTTGATAGTATAGTTAATAAAGATTGGGATGCAAGTACAAACCAATGGTCAGATAATGAAAAAAGTGAATTCATTTATGATGACGAAGGCAGATTAACAAAGTATATTTCTTTTAACCGGGAAGAAATAACAGGGGAATGGATATCTTCATATAAAGAAGAATATAATTATGTGGGTGGTAATTTAATACAATACAATGATTATTATCATGAACAAACCACCGGACAGTGGATAAATGATGATAAGGAAGAATACTCCTACGATATAAACGGCAATCTGACACAATACATAACTTCTGACTGGGATGAAACTAATAATAAGTGGATAGTTTCCTTTAAAGGTGAATTCGCTTATTTTAATGGCGATTTGACCCAATATATTTCTTACTACCATGACGAAACCGCAGGTAAATGGATCGCTTCATATAAAATAGAATACACTTATGACCTTAATGGCAATCTGACACAATACATTGGTTATGATCCGGGTGAAGCGGCAGGTATCTGGATAAATTCATATAAGGGGCAGTATTCATACAATACCGAAGGAAAATTAGCTCAAAACACATCCTATTACTGGGATACCAACACATCTCAATGGATAAATCATTATGATACAGAATTTACTTATGACGCTAAAGGTAATTTGACCCAAACACTTGAATATTATTGGGATGGATACGCCAGGAGGTGGATAAATAACGAGAAACAGGAATATACTTACGATTCCGCAAACAATATGATCCGGTACTGTGAATTTTACCGGAACCAAACCGGAGCGAAATGGATACCCACTTATAAAGAAGAATACACCTATAACAATGATTATGATTATTCCGATTTAATAATTCCTAATCTGTATGAAGACAATAATGAAATTGCCTTCAATCATATGCGCCTCAGTAATAACAACTTTAAATGGGATGAAAATTTAAGTAAGTGGATAGATTATACACAGGGCATTTATTACTATTCAAATTATTATACCGAAGAAGACTTTCCGGTAGCAGTTGATGATGATTTTTCTATAGAGGAGGACAGCCTTTTAACAAATACCGTCGGTTCTAACGACACAGCCAGCAAAAATGAACCAAATACATGGGAATTGCTTTATGGATATGAGCCCCGGCATGGTAACATTCTTTCATGGGATGCTGCAAACGGAGATTTTACCTATCAACCTGATCAGGACTATCACGGTGAGGACTGGTTTTATTATATTCTGCGTGACGGGAATGGTGACTGCGATACAGCCAGAGTGGATATAATTATAATCAGTGTAAATGACGCCCCTTTTGTTATCGACACTATCCCCAACTATATGATTAACTCAGGCCAGTCTGTTGCGATTCATATAAGTCCTGAACCAGGAAAGCTTTTTGATGATGTTGATGTTGACGATATCCTGACAATTACAATTTTTTTGGAAGATGGTACACCTCTTCCGGATTTTATGACCTATTATAATGACACCCTGTTTGCAAGTCCCCTGCCTGCAGATACCGGGTGTTATTACATCCTTGTCAAGGCAACTGACCTTGAAGGTGCATTTGCTTCTATTTCATTTGAACTTTGTGTTGATGCTAATATTACAACTGTGAGAGAAAATATAAAAGATGATTTCAATATTACGATATACCCTAATCCTGTATCAGAATTCCTTTTCTTTCTTTTCCCGGACAACTGCGAACAGGTTGATTTTGAGCTGTTCGATATGAAAGGAAAAAAATTATTATACAAAACAATTAAGAATGGAGAAAAATCAGACATGCAAGAACTGCCAAACGGAGTTTACATTTACAATCTCATTACCAACGAAAAAATACTATGTGGTAAATTGATAAAAAGATAAACAATTATTTTTTATAACTCCACGGAAGAAACTGTAGAGAAATTGCAAAAAGATGAAATTGACCTGATTGTCAAAAATCTACGTGCGGTTGAAAATATTAAAGTTAATAAAAAACTAAGGATAGGAATTATACAGAACCACCAATAAGGAGGTTTTGACAGTTCTGTCAAAACCTCTCTATCACACACCGAATTTGTTGTTTATCTGGAATATCCCGTATTTAGTCAGACGTTATACGCAATTAGCCACTTTCTCCTTTGAGTGGTACTTATCCCTTACCTCATATGCCATAATGTACACACATATATGGAAGATGGTGTAACTGTAACATAACAATGCAGATATTTGTAATCAGAAAATAGTAATGCACTATATGTAGAGCTTAGATTGAAGATTTTGGGAGACTTTGATAATTACCGGGAATTAAACCATTTAGTGGGCAACACATAAAAAATCATGCGAAGTTCACTATTTTTTTAAAATTATCCTTAACTTACTTTTAATTTCAAATCTGGAAATTTTTTTGGTCATCTTCAATTAATTAATGATCAACGAGATGAAGACACTAATAATCTTTTTGTGTCTTAAAAATCCCAATTCATTTTCAACAGTGATTTTATCAATTTTAAATAACAGGTCAATGAAAAAAATTGTCTTTACTTTAAATCTTTGCCTGCTTGTCATAATTATGATAGCTCAGGTTCCTGCCGGATTCAGTTATCAGGCAGTGGTTCGAAACAGTTCAGGTGAAATTGTTGCCGGTAAGACTGTAAAATTTCAGTTCAGTATTCTAAGAGATTCTGAGTCTGGCACAGTTGTATATAAAGAAACCCACTCTGTATCCACAAATAATTTCGGGCTTGCCAACCTGAAAGTCGACATGGGTATAAAAATAAGCGGCAACTTTGACCCTTCCGCATGGGGAAACAAC
>CAZTAL010000105.1:0-3262 GCA_964611525.1 uncultured Prolixibacteraceae bacterium | reverse complement strand
GGGAGTAGCATCGGCAAAGGCAATTTTATCCTTTAGGTCTGTCCTGAACAGGTTGGCGCTGACTCTGAATTTATCTCCGTAATAATCACCAGACAAATTGTAACTTACGGCCGTTTCAGGTTTCAGATCGGATGATTTCCAGACTCTGGGTGAACCGCTGCATAAGTGCAGGTCTTCGGAAAACCCGTAGGGAGCACGAAATCCCGTTCCCACTGTTGATCTTAATGTAATTTTCTTTGAAAGATCGTATTTAACAGCTATTCTTGGGCTTATACTTGTTTCATCAAATTTGGTTTTCGGAAATAAAGCAGTTTCAGAAATCTGCCTGTCTGCTTTGTAACCTTCTTCTGACTTATGAAGGTCAAACCGGACACCCGGAACAACTGTGAATTTTTTATTTACTGACCATTCATCCTGTATAAATGCGCCAAATTCCATTGCGGATTTATTACTGACAGACTTGTAGGATTCACCCCGGTAAGCAGACTCGGTATCAACAATTACATACATACCCGACTCTTTAAGATTATTAAAATAGGTTTGTGCGCCAATTAGCAACTGATGATTTTTTATTTCAAACCGGTAAGTTAAAGCTGAAGTGAATGAATTTTCATTTGCAAGATAAGGCCGCATATTCCTTAAATCAGGCATACTGTCATTGTGAGTTTCCATATAATCTCCCAGATATGAATCGTTAGTGGCATCCCTGTTATGATTTACATAAGCCAGGGAAAAATTCAAATCAGAATTACTTTTAAATTTTTTATTGTATGAAAGTTCCGACTCATACCTATCGGTAGTTATACTTTCTGTACCATCAGTAAATGGATTTTTATAATAATCGTTATCCATTATCCCGCCTTGTCGTTTTTCGTTCAAAAACCTGCCCCTTAATACGAGTTCATCATTTACAGAAAAGGCATCATTTATATATAAACCAAATCCTGCATTATTAAGATTAGAGGCTACTCTGTCGGTAATGCCATCTTTCTTTTTTACTTCATGGGAGGTCATCCCGCCAGAAGTCTCATCAATCGGGTCACCTGTAAGTTTTTGGGCAAAAATGTTCAATCCTATATCCCCCCTCTCATTTTGGAGAGAAGATGAGATATCGTACCTGTTAGTATTATACCTGCCAAATTGCAGCCCTACTTTAGTTGATGGTGTTAAAGACGGTTCTTTTGTGATAATATTAATTGCTCCGGCAACAGCGCTGCTTCCGTAAAGTGCAGATCCTGCACCTTTAATTACCTCTATTCTCTCGATATCCGTAGTTCCGATCTGTTGCAGTCCATAAACACCTGCCAAACCTGAGTATATCGGCTGACCGTTTATTAATATTTGCGTATGTTCAGCGCCCAGGCCCTGCATCCTTACCATCGTAAAATTGCAAAACTGGCATTGTTGTTCAACCCTGATGCCCGGTGTGCCTTCTAAAACCTGGAACAGATTGGTGGCATTTTTTATTTCAATTTCCCGGGCGGTAATAACTTCTGTCCTTACCGGAACATCTTTTATATAATGTTTTGTTCTTGTCCCGGTGACAACTACCTGTTCCAGTTTTAAAACATCTACCTCTATTTCAAAATTCAACTCTTTGGTCTCACCCTGTTTAATAGTTATTTCTTTCTCCTGTGGTTTATGCCCCAATGATCGTACTATTATTGCATGCGAACCTTCCGGTATATCGATTAACCGGTAATGACCCGATTCATCGGTTGTTGTTCCAATAGTTGTCCCTTTAACGGTTATTGTTGCAAGAGGAATATTTTTTTCGCAATTACGACAAAATACATATCCGAAAATAGTGGCACCCGTTTTACTTTTTTGAGCATAATTTATCTGTGTGATCGACAATAAAAGTACTGATATTATTATGTTAATAATTATTTTATTCATACTATTCCTAAATTTTATAATATCTCTGAAAAAAAATGAAATGATATTATGAAACAAGCCATGAGAAACAGTCATCTTATACAGAAAGATGAATAATTCTCATAACAAGCTCCATGAAAAAATAGATAAACTCAGGAAATAGGAGGAGCCCTGCTTTTATGAATAATTATACAAGCAGAAGCATAATTTGATGAAATGTGAAAACAAAAATAAGTTTTTTGCGCGAAAGGATTAAATGCAATGGTCAAGAATAAAAGAGAAAAGAGAATTTCATTGTTTTGGAAAAACAAAAATTCTGTTTTTGTATGCTGATGAGTTTTATATGGTTTTGAATCATTTGATCTGTCATAAGGATGCGAATGAATCATAATAGTTCCATCAGCCAATTTATGGGTATGTGTAAAAATGCTCTTGTTGACAATGAGCATTCCCATTATACCTATCATTACAAAGGTGATGATTTTTATTGTGATATTATTTTTAATGATCATTCTCATCTTGTTAAAATCTTTTATTTCCAAGGATATTTGATAGATGTCACATAAATTTTAATGTTGCTTATGCATAAAATTTATATCATGGAACGCCCGATTCATTAGAGTTTGTTTTAAACAAAAACATAAAAATAGACAAATCAAAATTGTTTGTAATAAATTTTACTTGTTTTTTTACTTTTCATACCAAATCTTGATATTATTTTCCCATGGCAGGTGGTAACGTTTTTGACCGGCGCCGAAATTATTGAAGTAACCAGAATTGCATAATTATGGAAGAATTAGTTTTTAAATCAGCAAAGAGCAATCCGGTAACAACAAGTTTACTGGTTGCTAAAATATTTGAAAAGAATCATAAAGAAGTGTTGAGAGATATATCAAACCTCTCATGTTCAGATGATTTTAGACAGCGCAATTTTGCGCTCTCCTCTTATAGAACTATTCAGAATAAAAATTTACCCATGTATATAATGACAAGAAATGGTTTTTCATTTTTGGTATTAGGTTATACCGGAGAAAAATCCGGACAGTGAAAAGAAAAATTTATTTCTTCTCGTCAGATTGCGGAAGTAACTGAAAAGAGACACGCTGACGTAATAAGGGATATTCAACTCTTAATAGAAAAGAAGGCTATTGATTTGATTATCAATCAAAATCCAAATTTGGATTTTGATATACAAAGTGAACCTTTATGCTTTGAATCTTCTTATCAGGCAGGAACCGGGAAATCTTATTCAGAGTATCTTCTCAACGAATACGCCGCAAATGTTCTTGCTGCAAGCTATGATCCTATAATTGCAACATAACTATTAAAACCAATTTTGGTTTGATGGTTGAAATGAAAAAGTTTTTCCAAGAAAGGTTTAAAT
>CAZTAL010000104.1:0-6298 GCA_964611525.1 uncultured Prolixibacteraceae bacterium | reverse complement strand
TGACTTTTGATGAGGTTGGTAAAGAATATAAAGAAAGACTTAAACAAAAATTCAGGGAAATTGCTGATAGGAAAATTGATTCGTATTGATTATTGATCTTTATTCCCGGGACTTTCTCTTTAAGGGCCGCTTCAAGCAAATCCCTCGTCTCCTGATAATGAATCCTGTTTTTCTCCAGTTCCTCATGTGCAATTTCAGCAGCCTTCCCGAGTCCCACTATCTCCAGAACATTCTCAGTTCCTGTCCTCATGTTCCTCTCATGATCAGCGCCATGGATCAATTTCTCAATTCTTGTCCCTGTTTTTACATATAAAACCCCTATACCTTTTGGTGCATAAAGCTTATGTCCTGCCAGAGAAAGCATATCCACATTCAGTCTTTTAACATCAACAGGGATTTTCCCTGCCGACTGGGCCGCATCAGTATGAAAATAAATACCCTTTTCATGTGCTATTGCTGCAAGCTCTTCTATAGGCTCGATAATACCAACTTCATTATTTGCATGCATGATGGTCACCAGAATAGTATCAGTACGCAAAACTTCCCTAAGACTTTCAGGATAAACCAATCCTTCACAATCCACAGGTAATCTTGTTACTTCAAAACCTTCCTTTTCCAGGAACCGGCAAACCTCACTAACCGCCGGATGTTCAATAGCCGAAGTAATGATATGCCTACCCTTTTCACGATTAGCATAAGCAATCCCTTTGATGGCCAGATTATTTGACTCGGTGCCGCCGCTGGTGAATATTATCTCTTCCGGACTACAATCCAATAATGCAGCTACTTGTGCCCTGGCCTTCTCAACAGCTATTTTTGCCTTTACACCTTCGACATGACCCGAAGAGGGATTGCCGAAAAAATTTGTCAGGTAAGGCATCATAGCCCTCGCAACCCGTTCATCGACAAGAGTGGTAGCATTATAATCAAGATAAATGAGTTTCATGGATCATTTTTTTCAAACCTGTTTTCTTAAGACTTTAATTGAATTATAACGACTTCAAAGATCACATTCTGATTACAATATTCATAATAAAATTTATTTCCCCCTTCAATCATCGGAACATTTTTCGTAAAAATATATTGCCTTTTTGAATTATTATTTCCGGCAGCGTATTCAGTAACTGATAACTCATTATCATTTCCGTTCAAATTATCTGCAAAATCAAACGGATCAGAAAATATGAATTTTGTTGGTTACCTTACAGGCAATTTGATTATAATAAAAATCTAAAACCTCCTTTGCATTTTTCTCTGCATCATCCTTGTTTAATTTAAGCTTAAAAATCTGAATGTCTTTTCTTTGATGAAGACTATTCATATATGTTTTATCATAATAGTGTAGCATAATTTCTATAGCATTCTCAAAATTATTATTGGCCAAACTTTTAATAGCTTCCTTTGCATTTTGACCTCCAAGACGTCTCCTGATGCGATGAATGGCGTCTTCTAAAAGGTGCTTCGGAAACCCTGCATACTCTTTTACTATTCTCTTAACACGCTCTTCCAAAGGTAGTTCGATAAATATAACAGGAGCTTGGGTGATCTTGAAATATACAGGCTCAGGAAGGCTGACGGTACCGATGGAACGACTTTCATCTTCGAGCCAAAGCGGACGACTGGAATCCAGTCTTAACCATTCAACAGCAAGATCATTCTCAAATTGTTCGTTGGTAGGCTGAGGAGCCTGACCGATATCACCAAACGCTGAACCTTTATGATGGGCAATAGCTTCCAGATCAATTACCTGTTCGTTATTATCCTGAATGTGTTGCAATATCTCAGTCTTCCCGCTTCCTGTCATTCCGCCGAGCACAACAACAGGTTGGCGAAGACCAAAATAATTACGGATATATCTTCTATATGCCCTATAACCTCCGATAAGAGTATCAGCCTGTAATCCTCCCTGACGGAACAGCCATGCCATACTATCACTCCGCATACCCCCGCGCCAGCAATGCACAAGCAAATGCCCGTCCCTGGCAACGGATAAAGCTTTCTTCAGCAATCGCGACATGTTAGGTCCAACAATATCCAGTCCTTTAAATATTGCAGCCTGTCGCCCCGATTTTTTGTAGATAGTCCCCACCGCAGCCCTTTCCTCATTATTGAACAAAGGAATATTCAAGGCACCCGGCATATGCCCCTTATCATATTCAGCCGGAGATCTTACATCTATTACCGGAGTTATCCCGGATGCTTTAAGAAATGCTGCAGGTTCCAGATTCATATTTTTCTTGTTTGTTACTAATAGAAATAGAAACTGAGATACAAAATAAATAATTCATCCGACTTGAGTAATCCTTATTCGGCCAGTCCTGACCCCAAAATTTAAAGTTAACAAGCTCAGATATAATTACTATTTACCAAATAATAAAAATTCTCAAATGTATTTGAGGATGCTGGCCCCGATGGTCATAAAAATGCATTAAAAATCTATCGTCACCCCCATTGCTTGCATAAATTGCGAATTCAATTTCAAGGATAGAATATAATCTCTGCATTTCAATATAACCTTGCAACGGTAATTAATGTCAGTCCCGTAACGAAAAAAAGGAACATTGCTGTTAGTAACCCACTTGCACCTTTGGCACCTTTAAAATAAATAAATCAGGCTGTCTAAAAAGGCATTATTACCCGAATTCTCCCTTTATGTCATCCGCAGCAATATATGCCTTAGGGACTCCTCTTATCTGTTCACGTGTCTTTGATGGTCCTCCTATTTCATAAGTATGGGCATAATCAATAGTAAAATCTCCAAACCTTGAAGAAGTTACGCTATGGAGTACCTATAACTGACTATAAAAAAGGTCTCCCTTAAACTGACTATATTCGCTCTGTTTTCCGACAATAAGAAGGCACAAAATGTTATTTGAATAAAACAAAATTTGAAAATGTTAATTTGAATATCACTTGCCGGTAAAAATTATTATTTCCCCTGTTCTTTCCATTTTTTCCACAAAGTACTTAACTCTTCCACTCGCTCGGGATACTGGTCTGCAAGATTATTCATCTCAACAGGATCTTTTGATAAGTCATAAAACTCCCATGGATTATTTATAATCCTTACTAATTTCCAATTACCTTTCAGAATGGCAGCTCCCCGCGAATATTGCCAATAAAGCACATTATGCGGTTTCCTTTTTTTCCCATGGATAATGGGTAGAAGACTAATTCCATCAGGGGGATCAACATTTCTGTCTTTATAGGAAGAAGGATATGCAACTGATGCAGCCTCCAGAACAGTAGGTAAAATATCAATAACATGTGCAACCTGACCCGTTATTTGTCCCCCGTTTTTTATTACACCAGGCCATTGCACTATTAAAGGCACTCTTATGCCCCCTTCATGATCATGCCGCTTAAAAAGCCGGAACGGCGTATTACTGGCATTAGCCCAACCTCTTCCATAACTTTGCCATGTATCCTCCGGTCCCGGCATAGCACCAGGTATATTACCTATTTTAACAGGTTCTCCTTTCCGGGTATATTCACTGAGGAACGGACCTCTTCTTTCCTTATCATATTCTACATGACACCCACCATTGTCTACCAAAACCATTAAAAGGGTGTTATTTATTCTACCTGTATTTTTCAGTTCAGTCACAATCCGGCCTATTCCTCTGTCCATCACTTCTATTTGAGCAGCATACACCTCCATTCTTCTTTCCTGCCATGCTTTATGGTCTTCATCTTCCCATGCAGGTACCAGTGAATCCCTTGGTGAAAGTGGCATATCATCAGGAACAATTCCAATTTTTTTCATCCTCCGGAGCCGTTGTTTGCGAAGCTCATCCCATCCCATGAAATACCGTCCCTCGTGTTTCCTCACATCCTCTTGCCGGGCGTGTAATGGCCAGTGTGCCGCGTTATAAGCAGTATAAAGAAAAAGTGGTGTGTTTTTTGGCGTATTTTTTATGTATTCAACAGCATTATCAGTAATAGCATCGGTATAATAAAAATCTTCATCTTGCCATTCCTCCTCAGCCGGTTCTCCATCCCTTGTTAACGTTATAGGAGCATAGTAGTTGCTGGTTCCCTGAGGAGTTCCGAAAAAATGATTAAAACCTCTTTTCAATGGAGCCCTGCGATCCATAATCTTTTCTCCGGCATTGTGCCATTTACCAACGGCGTAACTTATATATCCGGCGGTCGACAATCCTTCAGAAATTGTAATATTCCCTTCTTTATTATAACCTTTGATGTGGTAACGCCCGGTTAACAACGCCGCCCTTGTGGGTGCACACATATTCTCGGTATAATAATTTGTAAAGAGTATTCCCCTTTCTGCAATTTTATCAATATTCGGAGTTGGTATTTCTCCACCATAACACCCAAAATCAGAATAACCAATATCATCGGCAATGATAATAACAATATCAGGAGGTTTCTCACATTTTGCTGATTTTTGATAAAAAGCAAACAGTATTAACAGAAATACAAAAATGCTTAACTTTTTTTTATTTTCCATAATTATATGAATAATCAGTTCATCAAGACTTATTTTGTGTTAAAGATAGCTGAGTTCAGTATAAAAACTAAAATTTTTATTGATTAATACTTTATGTTATTTTATAAATATCTAAAAATCAGTTTAATAAATTTTTTAAATTTATCTAAATAGTGCACGAAGCACCTTTTTAGACCGACCTCATAGTATAATAAATTATCATTAAGGAGTTGAGTAAAATCCGTCGCTTATCACAATTCAGTAAAAACTACAGAAAAAATTTGGTTTTACGAAAATACTATTGTATCTTAGCACATATGATGTAATAACACTATTGTATTTTAACATGAAAAGAAATATTTTACAATACTTAAAAGAATGGAAAAACAGAAAAAACAGGAATCCATTGATTTTAAGAGGAGCAAGACAAGTTGGTAAAACTTATATCATTGAGGAATTTGCAAGGAATGAATTTAAAAATTTTCTGAATATTAACTTAGAAGAAAAACCTGAACTAAAGAAACTTTTCTTTGATAATGATGTAAACCGAATTCTAACCGAATTATCTATTCTTTTAAATGCAGAAATTAGCTATGACAATACTCTTTTCTTTATTGATGAAATACAGAGCTGCCCTGAAGCTATACAATCGCTAAGGTATTTTAAAGAAAAACTACCGGAACTTCATGTGATTTGTGCGGGATCATTGCTTGACCATACTTTGAATGAAATGAATTTACCGATGCCTGTTGGCCGTGTGGAATTTATCTATATGTATCCCCTTTCGTTTAAAGAATTTTTAATGGCGCTAAAACAGGAAAAACTTATTTCTTATATTAATTCATTTGATTTTTCAAAACCATTTAGTGAAATAATTCATAACCAGATATCTCAGCTTCTTCGCTTTTATTTTTTTATCGGGGGAATGCCGGCAGTAGTAAAATCTTACGCAGAAGAAAACAAACTGGCTGAAATTCAAAGAATACATCACAATATCCTGACTTCCATTCAATACGATTTTGCAAAATACGGTACCCGGAAACAACAAGAATATCTACAAACCGTATTAAAATATTGTGGTCAAAATCCAGGACGAAAAATTAAATACAGCAACATCGACAGAGATACACGATCTGCTTTTTTAAAAGAATCCATTCGAAAACTCAGGTTAAGTAGAATCGTTCACACCGTTAAACATACAAATGCGCATAAAATACCTCTTGCGACCTATTCAAAAGATGATGTTTATAAAACCATATTTATGGACATAGGTTTTGTGAATCATTTTAACCAAATTGACCTTATTGAACTTGAAAATCTGGTTACTGCCAGCGAAGGAATGCTTGCAGAGCAATTTGCAGGACAGGAAATATTGGCTCATAACGAGCCGTGGCTAGACCCGCAACTATATTATTGGTCAAGGGAAGAAAAAAATTCAAATGCCGAAATTGACTTCATTTTTCAGCATAAAAACCGGATTTATCCTGTTGAAGTAAAAGCCGGAAAGACGGGAACCCTTAAATCGATGCAGGTATATTTATTTGAAAAAAAATTAAAAACCGGTATCAGGTTCAATATGGACCGTCCATCTATTGGAAATTTTACAACCGGAATAAACATCGCAAACAAAAATGCTAAGTTGTCATGGACATTGGTGTCATTACCTTTGTATATGGTTTCCGAATTAAAAAGAATACTTGACTTGAATTTCATCTCATTATAATTGTTTATTTTAACGGTATGAGAGTAGAATCGAGTAGGAAGATAGGGATTATTTCCCTATCTGTCCTCTCACAGACCCCGGAAAAGCATTCTTTTTTTTAGAATAAGGAGAACATTAGGCGCTTA
>CAZTAL010000103.1:0-63495 GCA_964611525.1 uncultured Prolixibacteraceae bacterium | reverse complement strand
CCTCCATTTTCCCAACAAGCAGGAAAAAGTATCATAAAACTGGCAAAAAGCGAGGGATTTGACCGTATAATCAGGCTATTACAACTTCTTCACGAATTTGCCAAAACCAACCATTACAAAATTCTGGCCGGAGAGTTGTACAATAAACAGAGCCACGACTTTAAAGATGACCGTCTGACAAAAGTACTGCACTATTTAAATACAGCATACCTTGACAAGATAATGCTGGAAAAGATAGCTGCTTTGGCTAACCTGCACCCATCTGCATTTTGCCGTTATTTTAAAGACAAAACAGGCAAATCTCTTACTGAATATGTTAATGATATGCGAATTAGCTATGCCTGTAAATTGATACTTGAGGGAAATATGTCAGTTTCCCAAATATGTTTTGAAAGCGGATTTAACAATTTATCAAATTTTAACCGCATTTTCAAACGCAATACCGGCTTTACGCCTACAAATTACTTTCTCAATTTCCATAAAAAATTAAAATAAATTTAGGTTATAAATAAGATCCTGCTTCGTAAAGTCTAAAAACAAAAATATCTCAAAAATGTCATATAAATAAAAATGTAAATATTTGAATATCAATTTTTTATATTTTTTGCTCAATTACTTATTATTGAAATTTGATGATAAAATATACTTTTTAGAGTGCACTCAAATAATAAATCATAAATAATTTTAACATCCCTGTTGCCTTAGATCCTGTTTATGGCAAACTTTTCAACCGTTTACTGTTAGTTAATGATCGTACTTTCCGGCTAAATAGACAACCGTTTTAGTTATATTTGTCTCAAATTTCAAGAACAATGGTACCACAGTATGACGAAAAATCAATAAGGACACTTGAGTGGCAGGAACATATCCGGAAAAGACCGGGAATGTATATTGGCAAGCTGGGTGACGGCTCTGCCAAAGATGACGGAATTTACGTTTTACTGAAAGAGGTGATGGATAATTCAGTGGATGAATTTATGATGGGCAACGGGAGAAAAATTACGATCAATATTGATCAGGATACAGTTAACGTGCGTGATTTCGGTCGTGGTATTCCTCTGGGAAAACTCCTGGATGTTGCCAGCAAAATGAATACAGGAGCAAAATATGACTCAAAAGTATTTAAAAAATCGGTAGGACTGAATGGGGTAGGCATAAAAGCTGTAAATGCACTTTCAGCAAATTTTAACATCCGTTCCATACGTGACGGAGTTGCAAAAGAGATTCGTTTCAGTAAAGGAATAAAATCCGGAGAGAAAAACTGGAAGACAACGGAGGAACCTAATGGAACTTTGGTTTCCTTTGAACCTGACCCGGAAATTTTCAGCAAATATCACTACATAAGCGACTACGTGGTTAATATGGCAAAAAATTATACCTTTCTGAATGCCGGACTTACCGTTGAATTCAATGGAGAAAGGTACTATTCAAGGAACGGATTGCGGGATCTTCTGGAAGAAAATATAGACGATGACCCGATCTACCCGATAATACACCTGAAAGGGGAAGATATTGAAATAGCTATTACCCATGGTAACCGGTATGGTGAAGAGTATTATTCTTTTGTAAACGGACAGCACACAACACAGGGAGGAACACATCTGCAGGCATTCCGGGAAATCTACGTAAAAACAATAAGGGACTTTTACAAAAAAGACTTTGATCCGTCTGATATTCGGGCTTCTATTGTTGCTGCCGTAAGCATAAAAGTAGAAGAGCCTGTATTTGAATCGCAAACAAAAACTAAACTTGGCTCCAGAGAAATTGGTCCTGACGGACCTTCAGTGCGTGCACACGTTGGCAACTTCCTGCAAAAAGAACTGGATAATTACCTGCATAAAAACCAGGAAACAGCTGAAGTGCTTCTGAAACGGATTGTTGAATCAGAGCGTGAAAGAAGGGCTATATCAGGAATAAAAAAACTGGCTAAACAAAAGGCAAAAAAGGTAAACCTTCATAACAGAAAACTCAGGGACTGCAGAATTCATTTTAACAGTAATGACGAAAAAGCCGAAGAATCGAGCATTTTTATTACCGAAGGAGATTCGGCAAGCGGCTCAATAACCAAATCACGCAACGTAAATACACAAGCAGTATTTAGTTTGAAGGGCAAACCTCTTAATTCATTCGGACTGACAAAAAAGGTAGTTTATGAAAATGAGGAATTCAATTTACTACAGGCTGCTCTCAATATTGAGGAAAGCCTTGAAGACCTCCGCTATAATCAAATTATTATCGCTACCGATGCCGATGTTGACGGAATGCATATACGTTTGTTGCTTATTACTTTTTTCCTTCAGTTCTTTCCGGAACTTATCCGTAAGGGACATGTTTTTATATTACAAACACCATTATTCCGCGTAAGAAACAAACAAAAAACCTATTATTGCTATTCAGAAGATGAAAAAAGACAAGCTGTAAAAAAACTTAAAGGAAAAGCAGAGATTACAAGATTTAAAGGACTGGGTGAAATTTCTCCGGAAGAATTCAAACATTTCATAGGTAAGGATATTCGTCTGGAACCGGTAATGATGAAAAAACATGAATCGGTATCGCAGATGCTGCAATTTTATATGGGCAAAAATACTATTGAGCGGCAGGATTTTATTATCGATAATTTGTATGTGGAAAAAGATGAGGTGGCATAAAAATGACAGATAACATTTTTTTAAATGATGATTCACAGGATAAAAGCCAGGAAAACATACAAGAAGAGATAACCTATCTTCCCGGGATGTATCGCAACTGGTTCCTGGACTATGCTTCATATGTTATACTTGAACGGGCTGTCCCTTATGTAGACGACGGACTTAAGCCGGTGCAACGACGTATTATGCATGCCATGCGGGAGATGGATGATGGCCGGTATAACAAAGTGGCTAATATAATCGGACAAACCATGCAGTACCATCCTCATGGTGATGCCTCAATAGGAGATGCCATTGTTCAACTGGGCCAGAAAAACCTTCTTATTGACACCCAGGGTAACTGGGGAAATATTATTACCGGCGACGGATCAGCAGCGCCCCGCTATATTGAAGCAAGACTTTCCAAATTTGCCAGGGAAGCAATTTTCAGTCCGAAAGTAACAGAATGGAAATTATCTTACGACGGCAGGAAAAAAGAACCGGTTACACTTCCTGTTAAATTTCCCCTTCTACTGTGTCAGGGAGTTGACGGCATTGCTGTGGGTCTCGCCTCTAAAATTCTGCCTCACAATTTTAATGAATTGATTGATGCTTCCATAGCTTATCTCAAAGGAAAAAATTTTAAATTGCTGCCCGACTTCCCGACAGGAGGAATGGCTGATTTCAGCAGATACAATGACGGACTCCGGGGAGGAACAATAAAAGTACGTGCAAAAATAGAAAAACATGATAACAAAACACTTGTCATAACAGAAATACCTTACGGGAAAACCACCCCCACACTAATTGAATCAATCATTAAAGCAAATGATAAAGGGAAAATCAAAATAAAAAAAATCGATGATAATACAGCTGAAAATGTTGAAATAATAATACACCTTACCCCCGGCATTTCATCCGATAAAACTATTGATGCTCTTTATGCTTTCACCGATTGTGAAGTATCAATTTCTCCAAATGCATGTATCATTGAAAATGATAAGCCCCTTTTCATTGGAGTCAAAGAAATATTAAAAAGATCAGCCGATAAAACACTTCAGCTTCTTAAAAAAGAACTGGAAATAAGAAAGTCTGAACTGGAAGAAGCATGGCATTATGCGTCTCTGGAAAAAATATTTATTGAAGAGCGCATATATAAAGATAAAAAATTTGAAGATGCATCCAATATGAACCAGGCCGTGGCACATATCGATCAGCGCCTTACTCCGTGGAAATCCATGTTCAAAAGGAAAATATCACGGGACGATATTTTAAAGCTAATGGAAATAAAAATGGCCCGCATCCTGAAATTTAATAAAAATAAAGCCGATGAAAACATTCTTTCTATTGAAGATGAAATAGACGAAGTTGCTAATGACATAGAAAACATTGTTCCCTTTACCATAAGATGGTTCAGCCACCTAAGAGATAAATACGGAAAGGACCGTGAGCGTAAAACTGAAATAAGGAGTTTTGAAAATATCGTGGCAGCTAAAGTGGTAGTCAGAAATGAAAAACTTTATGTCGACCGGAAAGAGGGATTTATGGGTACAGGATTAAAAAAGGCTGAATATGTATGTGACTGTTCCGACATAGATGATATAATTATTTTCCGGCGGGATGGAACTTATTTTGTCACAAAAGTATCGGGAAAAGCATTTATAGGGAAAAATCCCTTACATCTTGCCGTATTCAAGAAGAATGACAAAAGAACCATATATAATGTGGTTTACCGTGACGGTGAAACAGGATATTCATATATGAAACGTTTCCCTGTTACAAGCGTTACACGCGACAAAGAATATAACCTAACCAAAGGTAATTCCAAATCCAGAATAATATATTTCTCGGAAAATCCCAATGGAGAAGCTGAAGTGCTGAGAATCATACTCAAGCCCAAGCCGAGACTCAAGAAGCAGGAACTTGAGGTGGATATGGGAAATCTGGCTATAAAAGGACGACAATCGGTAGGAAATATTCTGACCAAACATGAAGTACATAAAATATCACTTAAAGAAAAAGGTATATCTACTTTGGGGGGCAGAAAGATATGGTTTGACCCGGATGTTTTGCGTCTTAATGCCGATGGCCGGGGAAATTACCTTGGTGAATTCTCAGGTGAAGATAAAATACTGATAATTTATAAAAACGGGGAATACCAGTTGTACAATTTCGATCTTAGCAATCATTTCGACCCGGAAATTCTTACCATAGAAAAGTTTGACAGCAAAAAAATACTTTCGGCAATATACTTTGATGCAGCACGGGATTATTACTATGTAAAACGTTTTGAAATAGAAGAAACAGAAGGTAAACGCGTACGGTTTATCGGTGAAAATCCTGCAAACAAGCTGGTAAGCATAACATGGGTACGATATCCACGGTTTGAAATTGAATTTGGGGGAAAAAATGCAGAGCGTGAAAACGAAATAATTGAAGTAGCTGAATTTATTGGAATAAAATCATGGAAAGCAAAAGGAAAACGTTTATCAAACTACAACATAGACAATATTAAAGAGCTAAGTCCTGTAATCAAGGATGAACATGACAAACCGGCTGAGGAAGAGAATAAAGAAGAGAACAGTGAAGAAAATTATGACGATATTCCTTTTGAAATAAAGCGCCCTCGCAGGAAAGATAAAGATGATCCAAATCAGATGTCGCTATTCTGAATTTTATAAAAACTCTCTAAAAAAATAAAAAATGAGAATTTACCTTCTTGGATTTATGGGATGCGGAAAATCCACACTGGGGAAAAAGCTGGCAAAACATTCAGGCTTTCAATTTATAGATATGGATAATTACATCGAAGAACGTAATTACAAAACTGTTCCCCGCATTTTTGCCGAAGAAGGTGAAGATCAATTCAGGAAAAAAGAACGCAAAGCACTGGAAGAACTTTCGGAATTTAATGATGTGATAATAGCTACGGGAGGTGGAGCGCCATGTTTCTTCGACAATATAGAGCTCATGAATAAAACAGGTATTACGATTTATCTTAACATTGCCCCTGAGATACTTGCAGCCCGTCTGACAAACTCAAAAACCGAGCGACCCCTTATTAAGGGTAAACCTGATAGTGAACTCCTGGAATATATAAATGAAACCTTGGAAAAACGTAATAAATTTTATAAAAAAGCCCGTTTCCAAATCACAGACCCTGATATTAGCATGGATGAAGTGATAAAAATGATTAGCTGAGTTATTACTGCTCCTGCGCTTCCCCGCCTTCCTCACTTTCAGCATCCAAAGCGTTATCTTCAATCCCTTCTTCAGAAATGGCAGTGGGAAAATCAGGAACCTGTGTGGGATCAACCGCTGTCTCAATCTGCTCCTGTACCATAGATTGATCCTGACTAATTCTCTGGCGGGGAATAAAAGCTGAGCCTAGAATAGATAAAACCAGAAGTGATCCTGCCAATACCCAGGTAGCTTTTTCCAAAAAATCAGTCGTTTTACGTACACCCATTAACTGATTGGACGATTGAAAATTACTGGCCAATCCTCCTCCTTTCGAATTCTGTACTAAAACAATCAGTACTAAAAGGATACAAACGATGAATATTAAAACTGTTATTAAAGTATACATCTTGTTTCGATTAAATTCCTCTTAACTTTTCTATTTCTTCAATACGATTTGCAAAGTAAACACTTTTTTCCGGATATTTCAAGCTCAATTTTTTAAATGCATCAAGTGCTTTATCATATTTTTTTTGCTCAAAATAAATCAATGCAAGTGTTTCTGTGATCAATTCATCCGTTTCAGCAATCGATTTTTCTGCTATTCCATTTTCATTAGTACTATTTTCCCGGATCTCTTTTTCAATTCTGATGGATTCATGTTGCTGCGAAAGAAACCTGTCTATCAATTGATTATCAGGATTAGTCTTATCGCTATTGCGCTGTAAACGCTGAGAACTGATACCTCTCTGTTCAAAATAAGATTCCGCAGCTATATTTTCTGCCCTGGAATGTAAAAAATTATATAACCTTTTCCTGTCAGGAATTGCTATAGCCATTTTTTTAAGAACATTATCAAAATCCTTATCGCCGTTAACAAATAAATTCTTCAGGTAAAGTATCCACGCAGCATGGAAAAACGAAAATTTTGTCACCAAATCTTTCAATTCAGAAACACTTTCTCCCGACAATAAATCAGGATTATTTAATAATTCATAAAATTTATCCTTTTGCATTTTACCAGTTAGCAAGAGTTTGGTTAAAAATATCTTCAGTAAGTTTTTTAATTATCTCCGGTACCAGTCCGTCTTCAACGTCACTTAATGAACTTGTGCTGTCGAAATCCTCAAAAGCCGTAAATGTACGTTCAACATTTTGTTCGGGGTCTATATTATTGGTATACTTTAGATTGACACTGACTGTCAATCGGTTTAATGCTGCCATATCCTCCTTCTGAATAGACATAGGCCTCACCTCGTAACCAGTTATCTGGCCTTCAAATATCAAGTCACCGTTCTCTCCCAACTCATTGAGAGACGTCTGACGTTGCATTTTTTCCCGTAAGGCCTCAGTGAACATCTGACTCAAGGTAGGATTGACTAAACGAGCCCGATTAGGGAAATAATAAACCGAAAAAGTTTTTACCTCAGGCGAGATATTGGCTCCTGTAAATGAATAAGAAATTTTACAGGAGGATATAATACCTCCAACAAATAATATACACAGGAAAAATATAATATTTCTTACTTGCATAAATTTAACGGTCTATATTGTATTCTTTAATCTTGCGGTAAAGAGTGCGTTCCGAGATGCCCAGCTCAGCAGCTGCATATTTTCGTTTACCATTATGCTTATCCAAAGCCTTTTCAATTAATTCAATCTCTTTTTCTTCCAATGATAATGATTCTTCTACAACTTCTTCGGTATCCTGAATATTATCTTTATTTATATGCTGTAAATGAAATGCTCCGGAAGCATGTTCTGCATCATCAGACCTTTTTACATTATCATCATAAAGATCTTGAATAATCCGGGCCTGATCTCCTGAAACAGGAGCTTCCCTGTTCTTAATAAGACCAAAAACCAATTTTTTCAGATCATTCATATCATGCTTCATATCAAAAAGAACTTTATAAAGAATCTCTCTTTCATTGCTGTATGAAGCCCTTTCATCTATTGAAAGTAAAGCGGGCAGATAATTTGATGATATGGCAGGCAGATAATTACGTAATACTTCAGCCGTGAGTTCACGATTTTCTTCAATAACTGAAATTTGCTCTGTAATATTCTTCAGTTGTCTCACATTACCCGGCCAATGATAATTCATTAGTAACCCCTGGGCTTCCTCATCAAGTCTTACAGGAGGCATCCTGTATTTATCGGCAAAATCCCTTGCAAACTTACGGAATAGAAGTAAAATATCATCTGGACGCTGACGCAGAGGCAATATATTGATTGGGACAGTATTTAGACGATAATACAGATCTTCCCTGAATTTACCCTTTTCTATCGCTTCGGGAATATCAATATTAGAAGCAGCAATTACACGCACATTGGTTTTTATTACTTTTGAGGATCCCACCTTAATAAATTCTCCGCTTTCAAGGACTCTCAACAGCCTTACCTGAGTGGCTAAAGGCAACTCACCAATTTCATCCAAAAAAATTGTTCCTCCATCTGCTTCCTGAAAATAACCTTTTCTGTCAGATAAAGCTCCGGTAAAAGCTCCTTTCTCATGTCCGAAAAGCTCAGAATCTATAGTTCCTTCAGGAATTGCACCACAATTAACAGCAATATATCTTCCATGTTTTCGCACTGAAAACTGATGAATAATCTGAGGAAATATTTCTTTGCCCGTACCACTTTCTCCTGTAATCAGAACAGAAAGATCTGTCGGAGCCACCTGAACTGCAACTTCTATTGCACGATTCAAACCAGGAGAATTACCTATAATTCCAAATCTTTGTTTTATTCCCTGAATATCCATATCAATTCTAAATTTTTACGCTGACAAATTTACAATTTTTAAATGGCAATATTAAGTCATTTAATCATTTAACAATTTTTACCTAAAAATCTATTACAATTCTACATTGCAAGCTATTAGCGGAAACAGTCATTTTATCTCATTATTATTATTTATTTTGGTTGTATGAGACAGAACTCGTCATTTATTATGTTTCTCATTTATGAACAAAAACACATGACTCGTTTCAAAGTTTTTAATCGTAAATGGCCACTCTTTCAACACTTTTTATTGCACTTTCCTATATTAACTCAGACAGTAAAACTTTATGACTAATCCCACTTAAAATATTCAGATTTTACCTGAAAATATGGCCTGCTTTTATTATGTCATCTATTAATTTACTATTGAATTTTTTATTATTTTAGAAAAATTTAATTTTAAACAGATGATATTCATAGGAATTATTCCTGCACGTTACAAATCAACCCGTTTCCCGGGTAAACCCCTTGCCTTACTGAATAACAAACCAATAATTCAGTGGGTATACGAAAATGCAGCTCTCGCATTAGACAATGTCTGGGTAGCAACAGACGATGACCGTATATATAAAACAGTAAAAAAATTCGGAGGCAAAGTGATTAAAACACTTTCAACCCACCGGAGCGGAACTGACCGTTGTGCAGAGGCAAGCCGAATTCTTTCAAAAAAAATTTCTTTCGATGTAGTAATCAATATCCAGGGAGATGAACCTTTTATTGATCCCGGACAAATTAAGCAGCTTGCTTCCGGCTTCGATGAAAAAACTGAAATCGCAACACTTATTAAGAAGATTGAAACTGCAGAAGAACTTTTTAATCCCAACCGCCCTAAAGTAGTTATAGATAATAATCAAAATGCCCTTTACTTCAGCCGGTCACCTATCCCCTTTATTAGGGGAGAGCAAGAATATAACTGGCTGCTGACTAACACTTTCTGGGCACATATCGGAATGTATGCTTATCGAAAAAATATATTACAGAAATTAACAGAGCTTCATCCCGGAAAACTCGAAAGCGCTGAAGCACTGGAACAATTACGCTGGCTTGAAAACGGTTTTAAAATAAAAACATCGGTTACCTTCCATGAAAGCATTGGTATAGACACCCCTGATGATTTAGAAACTGCAAAAAACCTCATTCATAATCAGAAATAATTAGTTAGCATGCAAATTTAAGAGCTCGGTCAAAAAGTTCGCTAACAAGGTTAGCCATAATAAATTAGGCTGATAAAACCAGTGCAGTCCGAAAAATGTGAGTTTACTGATTGTAAATGAACATTTTGAGGACAAAGCATAACGAAGTTAGCGGGCTTTATAAACAGACTGTTAAAGAGGCACATTTTTTGCATGTATAATATAAAATGTAACCGATTTTATTTTAATTGACAGGAAAATGAAAATTTTTTTACTTCTGCATATTTTATTATTATGTCTTACCGGACAACCACATAATCCGGCAAACGGTGCTATAATTCAGGATAGTTCCTATGCAGAAATTCAATCTGTCGATTATGATCTGAAAATTTATCCGAATCCGGTTGAAAATGGAAAAATCAACCTTGAAATCATTAACGATAAAATTACGGAGATCCATCTTATTAATATTGCCGGTAAAGAAGTATTAGCCCGTAAAATAAATTCCGGAACCTCAAAAGCCCATATAGAACTACATAATATGCCAAATGGTATTTATCTCGTAAGGGTCACAACATTAAAAAATAATATGTTCGTCAAAAAACTAATTGTATCCTCCCAGTGATACGTATATTAACGTAATTCCCCCTTTTCAAGCACAGACGTATACTACGCAATATTTTTCGGTTAATTCCCGATTAGGGTACAGAATGTAACTTTACTATGATAACAAACGACACTTTATTAACTATAAATTTACTTGTTAGTGATGGTTTTAATTTATAGTGCATGACACTTTTGCACACATGCTAATAAAAATTTCATCTCATTATAATTATTTATTTTAAATGTATGAGATGGAACTCGTCATTTATAATGTTTCTCCTGTGTGAACGATAGTACATGACTCGTTTCATTTAATTAAATCCTTTTCCTTAAGTAATACCTCCATTTCATCACGCACTTTTCGGGCTGCAAGACCGGCCTTCGTTGCAAAATCCTTTCCAGAAGAAGCATAGATAATACCCCGTGAAGAATTTACCAACAGGCCACAGCGACTGTTAATTCCATATTCACTTGTTTCACGGAGTCTTCCGCCCTGAGCTCCTATTCCCGGAACTAAAAGGAAATGATCCGGAATAATCCGGCGGATATCCTTTATCTTATCAGCTTTAGTTGCACCAACAACATACATAATATTTTCAGGTGTTCCCCAATCCTTCGAACTCTTAATAACTGATTTATAAAGCTCATCGCCTGTCATCTCGTCCCTCATATATTGAAAATCCCGGGCGCTTTCATTTGATGTCAGGGATAAAATAATTACCCATTTGTCAAGATATGTCAAAAAAGGTTTAACAGAATCCCTGCCCATATAAGGAACCAAAGTTACAGCATCAAAATCCAATTTGCCGAAAAATGCCCTCGCATAAAAATTCGCAGTATTTCCAATGTCTCCCCGCTTAGCATCTGCAATAAGAAAAACTTCAGGATACTTTGATCTGATATATACTACTGTTTTTTCAAGACTTTCCCAGCCTTGCCATCCCAGACTTTCATAAAAAGCGAGATTGGGTTTATATGCGACTGCATATTTAACTGTCGCATCAATTATTTCCTTATTAAATGAAAAAACCGGATCAGAAGCATCCATCAAATGCTTTGGTATTTTAATGATATCGGTATCCAATCCCACACAAAGAAAGCTCCTCTTTTCTTTAATCTGATTAAATAGTTGTTGTTGGTTCATAATAATGCTCTATAATTCCGACTCTTTTAATTTTTGTGCATTTTCCTCAATCATCAATTTTTCAATAATCTCGTCAATATCTCCGTTAATAATTGCCTGAAGATTATACAAAGTTAAGTTTATCCTGTGATCAGTAACCCTGCCTTGAGGCCAGTTGTATGTTCGTATTTTAGCGGAACGGTCACCTGTAGAGACCATTGTCTTTCGTTTAGATGATATTTCGTCGATATATTTTTGATACTCCATGTTATAAATTCTCGTACGAAGTTCACTCATTGCCCTCGCTAAATTTTTAATCTGAGATTTCTCGTCCTGACACGTAACAACAATTCCTGTGGGAATGTGAGTTAAGCGTATGGCTGAATAGGTAGTATTTACTGACTGTCCGCCTGGCCCCGAAGAACAATAAGTATCTTTTTTAATATCAGATTCTTTCAATTCCACATCAAATTCCTCTGCTTCCGGTAATACAGCTACTGTTGCAGCTGATGTATGTACCCGGCCCTGGGTTTCTGTTTGAGGAACACGTTGTACCCTGTGAACACCGGATTCGTATTTCATGACTCCATAAACACCTTCCCCGCTTATCTTTGCTACTATTTCCTTATAACCTCCCGCCGTACCCTCATTATGGTTAGTTACTTCCACGTTCCAGCCCTTTTTCTCACAAAATTTGGAGTACATTCGAAAAAGGTCTCCTGCGAATAAACTGGCTTCATCACCACCTGTTCCTGCCCTGATCTCAAGTATTGCATTTTTTCTGTCTTCCGGGTCAGCCGGCACAAGAAGCATCTTTATTTCTTCTTCTTTGCGTGGTATCTTTTCTTCAGCAAGCTCTATCTCTTCACGCGCCATCTCCCGCAATTCTTCATCCGATTCTTCAGCCAATATTTCTCTTGCGGCATTAATATTATCAAGTAAACTTTTATATTCCTTAAAAACACCGAGTAATTTTTCCAGTCCTTTATATTCTTGATTAAGTTTGACATACCGCTTCATATCGGCTATTATATTCGGATCGGTTATAAGTTGTTCCACCTCTTCAAAGCGGTGTTTGATCGATTCATACTTTTCAAGTAATCTGTTCCCTGCCATTTTATAGATATTTTTTCTATTTTTCAGTAAAGAATCTTTTCTCCTTTTTATTATGTAACTTTTTGAATTTTAATCTTTGATCCGGCTGTACCAGAACCTGTATATAACATTTAATATTGTTTTACAGGCTAAGACTATGATTACCTAAATACAGCCGGGAATAATAAATACTCAGAGAATAAGCTAATAGAAAAAGGTCCCCTTTTCCGATTTAATAGTGAGTTTTTTACCTTCAAAATGTTCTACCCTCCCCACTATCTGAGCATCGATGCCAAAGGATTTAGCAATTGAAATAATCTCATCTGCTACTCCATGTGAAGTGTATATTTCGAAGCGGTGACCCATATTGAATACTTTATACATTTCTTTCCAACCTGTTCCTGATTCCTCCTGAATAATTTTAAAAAGATCAGGGACGGGGAACATATTATCTTTTATTATATGCAAATTATCAATATAATGAAGCACTTTAGTCTGGGCACCGCCAGAACAATGGATCATTCCTGATATCTGACTGTGAAATTTTTCCAGTATTTTTTTTATTACAGGAGCATAAGTCCGGGTTGGGGATAATAATAATTTACCTGCATCAATTCCCAGTCCTTCAATTTTGTCGGTAAGCTTATATTTACCTGTATAAATTAATTCGTCAGGCAGATCAGGATCATAACTTTCAGGATATTTTTCTGCAAGGTATCCTGAAAAAACATCATGTCTGGCTGAAGTAAGTCCGTTACTCCCGATACCTCCATTGTATTCATTCTCATAAGTAGCCCTGCCTGATGAAGAAAGTCCCACAATGATATTGCCTGCAGAAATATTCCCCGCCTCAATAATATCTTCCCTCCTCATGCGGCATACTACGGTAGAGTCGACTATAACAGTTCTTACCAGATCACCTACATCTGCTGTTTCACCTCCGGTAGACCATATATTTATACCCAATCCTCTAAGATAAGAAAGTATCTCTTCAGTTCCATTAATTATTGCAGAAATAACTTCTCCCGGAATGAGGTTTTTATTTCTTCCGATTGTTGAAGAAACCAGTATATTATCCAGAGCACCGACACAAATCAGATCATCTATATTCATTATCAAAGCATCCTGTGCAATGCCTTTCCATACTGAAATGTCACCAGTTTCTTTCCAATACATATAAGCAAGAGCAGATTTTGTACCCGCACCATCAGCATGCATTATATTGCACCATAGGGGATCACCTCCTAAATAATCAGGAATGATCTTACAAAAAGCATTCTTAAACAAGCCTTTATCGACATTCTTAATAGCATTATATAAATCCTCTTTCGATGCCGATACTCCTCTCGCATTATATCTTGATTCAACAACCATTGCTCCAGATCACAAAATTAATACTATCAGGCATATAAAAACCTTTTTATCTTTTTTGTGGGTGTTTTTTCAAAAGGTGTTGGATGCATTATTACCTCTTGTAATTTGGAAAATTTATTCAACTCCGTATTAACTTTATATTGTATTTCTTTTAAAATTTCATCTGTTTTATTATAAATATATTGCTGAGCCTCTGCCTTGAACTGTTTAAAATGCTGTTCAATTTCTTCGGTATTCAAATGGATCATTGCAACAATTTTCCCCTTTTTCTCAATTACCAGTGATTCAAGTACAAATCGCATTCTGTTAATAACCGTTTCGATTTCTTCAGGGTAAATATTCTCTCCACTTGCTCCAACTATCATATTTTTTAGCCTTCCCTTGACAGAAAGAAATTTATCTTTATCGAATATTCCCCGATCTCCGGTTTTAAACCATCCGTCAGCAGTAAAAACTGTTTTTGTAAGTTCAGGTGCTTTATAATAACCTCTCATCACATTAGGTCCCCTAACCTGAATTTCACCTGCCCCGGTCTCAAGGTCTATATCAGCAAGGCGCATTTGAACTCCTTCTATTGCAGGTCCGGTTGAACCAAGCCTGACGTTTTTGCCAACTGCACCAGCAAGTAAAGGTGAAGTCTCTGTAAGTCCGTAGCCAATAGCATAGGGAAATTTGCCTTCCATTAAAAAACGTTCTGTCTCCGGACATAACTTTGCTCCTCCAATTCCAAAAAAACGCAACTGACCTCCAAATGTCTCATAAAGTTTACGACCTGCAATTTTATGCAAAATTTTTCTTGCAGGAGGCAGCGAATAAATAAATCGCATAACAGCAGTTTTTTTAAACTTCGGCAAAATTTTAGCCTTAAAAACTTTCTCAATTATCAAGGGGACGACCAGCATAACTGTAGGCTTTACATCTTTCATTGCCGGTAAAAGTACAGAAGCAGACGGAGGTTTCCTCAGATAATGCACCGAAGCGCCATATTTTACAGGAAGAAGAAAACTTATAGTATTTTCAAAAGTATGCGATAAAGGCAGTACGGACAAAAAGCGGTCTGTTTCCATAACATTGAAAAGTTTATAGCACTGCTCAACCGTCCATGCCACATTTTTGTGGGTAAGCATTACACCTTTGGAATTACCTGTAGTTCCAGATGTATAAATAATAGATGCCAAATCATCTTCTTCAATTTCTGCCGGTGCTATATTTACAGGAGCTGTTGCCAATGAACTTCCCAGCTTGTCAAGACTTTCAGCCTTTGTATTTGGAGGAATGACAGCAAAGTTATCTAATAAGATAAGTTTTCCTGGCAGTTTAATATTTCCCTTTACCAAGTTTATATATTCCTTCTCCGAAATAAATAGTACTTTGGATTCAGAATGCTTTATAACAGCGTCAATCTCTTTAACATGGAAATCAGGCAAAATAGGAACAGCTATTCCCCCTGCCCGGAAAATTGCAAAAAAAGCAATTCCCCAATTGGGCATATTGGAACTTAAAACAGCAACCTTATCTCCTTTTGAAACGCCGCATTCTTTCAATAAGGCAGCTACCCTCTTAATATCTTCACCCATCTGCTTATAGGTATAATTATTTTCACCTGCAAAAACCAGGGAAGTATTACCGGAATATTTATCAAGCGATTCCGTTAATAAAGAGGGAATGGTATATTTTGAATAATTTGTCATTTATCAAATCTTTCTATTATTTAAATACTGAAACAAAAATTTACAGCTACAAAATTAATAATAAACGCGCTATAATAATATTTTTCATCATTTTGTAACTATTTTTAACAAATCATATATGAGTCCGGCCTCCATGGCTGATGTATCAGTCATTTTTGTTTTGTAATTTTGAATAAAAAAATAAGAAACATTAAATTTTTTATACCATCACAGTAAAAATTATTCAACTAATCGGATAAATAGTAATAATTAGTAATTATATGATGCGTTTAAATCTCGAACAACTTAACTTTGTTAATAATAAAAAATTATAGAAAAATGCAAATAGATCATATTGCTATATGGACATATAATCTGGAAGCCCTTAGAAATTTCTATATGCACTATTTTGATACTTCATCATCTGAAATTTATTACAATCATTCGAAGGAATACAGGTCTTATTTCCTTAATTTCGACGGGGATTGCCGTTTGGAACTTATGGAAATGCCCAATATTCTGAAATCAAAAAACGATCCGGCTAAAAATTATACAGGATTGGCTCACTTCGCAATAAAGATTGGATCAAGAACAGAAGTAAACCGTCTTACTGAAATTCTCAGACAAGACGGATTTAAAATATTAAGTGAGCCACGCACTTCAGGTGATGGTTTGTATGAAAGTGTTGTCCTTGACCCTGACAAGAACAGGGTGGAATTAATAGCCTGACATAAACAACAGTTAAATAATCCGCCTTTAATAGACTATTTTTATTATTTTTACATTATCATATTGTTATATTACTTGTTTACCCAAAAATATATATTATGAAAATTAAAAACCTTAACCGGTATTGCGTTATTGGATCAGCAATTCTTACATTTTTATCGTTTACATCATGCAAGGAAAAGGCCTCGGAAGAACTACCCAATATTCTGTGGCTCACCAGTGAAGACAACAGTCCTTTACTTGGATGTTACGGCGATGAATTTGCTACAACGCCTAATCTTGATCAGTTGGCAGCAGATGGATTTTTATATACACATGCTTTTGCCAATGCACCTGTTTGTGCTCCGGCAAGGAACACAATTATTACAGGGGTATATGCCTGTTCCAATGGAAATCAGCATATGCGAAGCCAATACCCGAAATCGGAAACAGTAAAAACTTATCCTGAATTCTTGCGGGAAACCGGATATTATTGTACCAACAATTCTAAAACCGATTATAACACTAATTCGATAGATCCTGATCAAATTTGGGATGAATGCAGTCGTGAGGCTCATTACAAGAACCGGCAGCCCGGTCAGCCATTTTTTGCAATTTTCAATTCTACCATATCCCATGAAAGCAGGATACATGATTCCATCCCTGATGAAAAACTCAGGCATAGTCCCAATGAAGTACCCATCCCTCCCCATCATCCGGCGACCCCGGCAATGAAACACGACTGGGCACAATATTACGATAAGGTGGAAGATATGGATACATGGATGGGCGAAAAACTCAAAGAACTGGAAGATATGGGTCTGGCCGATAACACTATTGTTTTTTATTATGCCGATCATGGCGGTGTTGTAGCACGCAGCAAAAGATATGTTTATGAGACCGGCACCCATGTACCTTTTATTATAAGAATACCTGATAAATACAAACATTTATTCCCTGCTGAAAAACCGGGAGAAAAAGTAAACCGGATAATAAGTTTTGTTGATCTGGCGCCCACTCTCCTTAGTATTGCCGGAGTACAGATACCGGATTATATGCAGGGGAATGCTTTTCTGGGAGAACAGAAAACCAGCGATCCCGAATACGCTTATATGTTCCGTGGAAGAATGGATGAACGATATGACATGTGCCGCGCAGTACGCGATCATAAGTACCGTTATATACGTAACTATATGCCCTACCGGATTTACGGACAGCATCTTGAGTATTTATGGCGGGCCCCTTCTATTCGATCATGGGAACAAGCTTATTTAAAAGGAAAGTGCAATGAAACTCAAAGTAGATTCTGGGAGCCAAAACCGGCTGAAGAATTATATGACACTGAAAACGATCCATGGGAAGTAAACAATCTCGCTAATAATCCGGAATATAAGGAGGTAATTCAACGTATGAGAAATGCTAACAAGGAATGGATGATGCGTATCTATGATACAGGGTTCATACCTGAAGCGGATCGTGTTGACAGGGCTGGCGGAAACCCAATATACGATTACATGCGTTCGGGAAAGATTGAGCTTGGACCGGTTATTGAAGCGGCTGAAATAGCTACTTTGTGCAAAGAAGAAAACATGGAAAAATTAAAAACATATTTAAAAAGTGATGAAAGTGCCATACGTTATTGGGGTGCCACCGGCTTGCTGATACTGGGGAAAAAAGCAGCCCCGGCTAAGGAAAATTTACAAAATGCGCTTTCAGATGAATCGGCTAACGTAGTTACAGTGGCGGCTGAAACTCTTTATAACTTAGGTGAAAAAGAAGAGGCAAAAAAAGCATTGCTCTCCGTATTGAAAAATCCGAATGAATTTGCACGCTGTCATGGTCTGAATACGATTGACTGTATAGATGAAGACAGTCCGGAAATTATCGAAGGAGTGGCTGCTATGATTAAAAACTCTGATGAGATGGACCGCAGTAACTATGACTTACGTGCAGCTAAATGGCTTTTCGAAAAATGGAACATAGATCCCAAAGATTATAATATTGAATTTGAATGAATCGTTAATATCATTATATTTAACGGTTTTTTAATATTACTTTATTAAAATATATTTCTTATACAATTTAAAATATTATATTATGGAAAAGAAGTCGAATAAAAATGCCGTGTCAAGAAGAGCATTCCTCGGAACAACGGCAGCGGCTGCTGCAGGGATTACTTTTGTTCCCAGTCATGTAGTAGCAGGATTAGGACACAAAGCTCCCAGTGATAAACTCAACATTGTTGGTGTCGGCGTTGGGGGAATGGGTTTTGCTAATCTTAAAAACCTCGAGTCGGAAAATATCATTGGCTTGTGTGATGTGGACTGGAAATATTCAACCAAGGTTTTTGATTATTTCCCGAAAGCCAAAAAGTATAAAGACTGGCGGAAAATGTATGATGAAATGGGCAAGCAGTTTGATGCAGTTGTTATTGCCACTGCCGACCATACCCATGCAATTACGGCCTCTCATGCAATCACCATGGGAAAACACGTTTATGTGCAAAAGCCATTGACTCACACCGTTTACGAATCACGGTTGCTCACCAAACTGGCTAAAAAATACAAAGTAGCTACACAAATGGGTAACCAGGGGTCATCTGGAGAAGGAGTAAATCTTACAACTGAATGGATTGCTAATGGAGAAATCGGAGAAATTACCAAAGTAGAGGCCTTTACCGACCGCCCGATATGGCCTCAGGGGCTGAACACCCCGGAACAGGGGCACTGGGTTCCTGAAACCCTTGACTGGGACCTCTTTATCGGTCCTGCAAAAATGCGTCCTTTTAATCATATATACCATCCATGGAACTGGCGTGGCTGGTGGGATTATGGTACTGGCGCCCTGGGTGATATGGCCTGTCATATCCTTCATCCTGTATTTGTTGGACTTGAACTGGGATACCCGGTTCATGCACAGGGCAGCTCAACTCTATTGTTAAAAGATTGCGCCCCTAATGCCCAGTCGGTACAAATGACATTCCCCGAAAGAAAACCCTCCAAAAAAATGAAAATAAAATTGCCCCAGGTAGATGTTTACTGGTATGACGGGGGTATCAAGTGGATGCTGCCGGAGGGCTGGCCTGCCGGTAAAAATCCCAACGACCACGGGGGCGGAGCTATTTTCCACGGAACAAAAGACACATTAATATGCGGATGTTACGGCGTTAATCCATGGTTGCTTTCAGGCCGTGTACCTAATGCTCCGAAATTCCGTCGCAGAATAGAACTTAGTCATGAAATGGACTGGGCTCGCGCTTGTAAGGAAAGTCCGGAAAACCGTACTCCTTCAGCATCCGATTTTAGCGAAGCCGGTCCGTTCAACGAAATGGTGGTAATGGGTGTATTGGCAGTCCGTTTGCAGTCCTTGAATAAAGTCCTCGATTGGAATGGTGAAAATATGAGGTTCACAAATCTTACCTCTAATGAAGAAATCAAAATAGTCGTTAAAGATGATTTCGAAATACATGACGGACATCCGACATTCAAAAAGACATGGACTGATCCTGTTCCGGCAGACGAATTTGCTGCTGAATTAATTAAACACACTTATCGCAAGCCATGGAGTTTGCCTGATATGCCGGCTTAATAATTTTAATAAAAAAAGCTGGTAGTCTGGTTTAGAAAGTTCGCTGACATAGCTAAGTAGTGTCTGTCCATATAATAAAGAGTCAGGAATAAAAAGTTCGCTGAAAGCCCTACAAATGTGAATTTACTATTCCATATGATCATTATGTGGACAAAGCCCTCCTGAATAAATTATGAGGACAAAGCATAAAGCAGTCGGCGGACTTTATTTACAGACTAATTGAATTTTAAGGGGGTGTCTGATAAATAATAAACTAAGTCTTTCATTTCCATCTTATCTAATCTCCGAATTAATTATTCGGGAACCGTGAGATATTCAGAATGACTTAGAAAAAGGATTTCTTCAGGCAGCCCTATAATTATTTTTATTCGACAAGTATAACCAGTGCTGTTATATAAAGCAGAGAGTATGATTTAAAAGCCCGCTGATAATTTGGGGAACATGAATTTTATTCCTAAATGACCATTTTGAAAACAAGCATAACGAAACTAACGGACTTTACAGGCGGACTCTATTAAAAAAATTCTCATTAAACCTGTTAATTATTATAAAAAATATATTTAGGACGATATTTTTTTCTATTTTGCACCAACAGCTTGTGGTTATTATATTTTAAAATGTATAAAGAAAACAAATTATCCCGGCGAAAATTCATAGGCAGCTCGACTTTGGCAACTGCGGGATTAACCATTTTACCATCCCAGGTTATCTCCGGTCTGGGACATAAATCGCCAAGCGACAAGTTGAATATTGCTGGAATTGGTGTCGGGGGGTATGGTTATACCAACCTCAGACATATGGAAACAGAAAATATCGTAGCACTCTGCGATGTTGACTGGGATTATGCCGGGAATAATTCATTCAAACGATGGCCTATGGCAAAAACTTATAAAGATTACAGGGTCATGTTTGAGGAACAAAAAGACATCGATGCGGTTATGATTGCAACACCTGACCATAGCCATGCTTTACCCGCATTAATGGCCATGCGGGGGAAAAAACATGTCTTTCTCCAAAATCCGCTTGCTCACTCAATCTATGAAGCAAGAATACTTAAAGATACAGCGAAGAGGTATAAAGTTGCCACTCAAATGGGTAACCAGGGTAACTCTGATGAGGGTATACGCCGTATATGTGAATGGATTTGGGCAGGAGTAATCGGAGAAATTACACATGTTGATGTATGGACTAACCGGCCGGTATGGTCACAGAATCTACAACCCCCTGAAAGAAGTAAGCGGGTACCCCGTGACCTGGACTGGGACCTTTTTGTCGGACCTGCCAAATGGCGGAAATATCACCCGGCTTATCATCCTTGGAAATGGCGCAGTTGGTGGAATTTCGGATCGGGAGCTTTAGGCGAAATGGGATGTCACGTTCTTAATCCGGCATTCAAAGCTTTACTTCTTGAAGCTCCTTCAACAATAGAGGCTAGTTCAACACCCTTTAATGTTGAATCTCCTCCAAACTCTGAATTTATCAGCTATAAATTCCCCCGGCGTGATAACCTCCCCAAAACAGCCATGCCGGAAGTAATTATAAACTGGTACGACGGGGGATTGATGCCTCCCAGACCTGATGAATTGAAAGACGGAGAACTTATGGGCGATGAAGATGGCGGTTCTGTTTTTTATGGAACAAGGGGTAAAATCATGTGCGGGGCCTACGGCCAAAATCCAACACTTCTTCCAACAAGTGAAATGGAACATTTTCAGGAACCGGAAAAATCAATACGCAGAATTTCTAATGCTATGCAGGGTGGCCATGAACAAGACTGGATACGGGCTTGTAAAGAAAATGCTGACAGGCGGTTAGAGGCAACATCAAATTTTGAAAATGCCGGGCCCCTTACTGAAACAGTATTATTGGGAGTTTTGGTAGTCAGAGCGCAAAGCCTCCGTAGAAAATTACAATGGGACAGGCCTAATATGAGAATTAAAAATATTACTTCCGCTGATGTGCTTCGTATACTGATCAATAAAGATTTTGAAATAACCCGCGGAAATCCATATATAACAAGAGAATATGACACTTTTATAGCACTCGACACTATTCAAGAGTGGATAAGACATGAATATCGTCAGGGATGGGAACAAATATAAAAATATAACCTTTACGGTAAGCCGATAAGGTTTTTTAATATAATTATAAATGAAAAATTAATACACATCTTCAAAAAATTTAATTGGTCAATAATTAAATACTTAACATGGACTCTTCTGAACAATTCTTAAAAACAGTAAATCACCGGCAAGCTGACAAAATAGTTATTGATATGGGCTCAACCGCTGTAACCGGTATCCATGTACTTGCCCTGACGTTACTTCGGAAGTATCTGGGACTTCCGGAAAAAACCGTACGTGTGATCGAACCTTATCAGATGCTTGGGGAAGTGAATAAGGAAATAATAGACATACTAGATATTGACGTAGTAGGAGCATGGTCAAAAGACAATATGTTCGGCTTTTACAATCACGATCCCTATAAAGAATGGGAAACACCCTGGGGACAGGTTGTCAGGGTACCTTCGGATTTCAACGTTACTATAAATGAAAAAGGTGATATATTTATGCATCCGGAAGGAAATACATCAATCCCTCCCTCGGCAAAAATGCCTAAATCAGGTTATTTCTTTGATGCCATAATACGGCAGGAACCAATTGATGAAGAGTCCATCAGTGTTGAAGATAATCTTGAAGAATTCGGATTGATATCAGATGAAGACCTTGAGCACTGGCGCAAAGAAATTAATAAAGCTTATGGTTCCGGAAAAGCTGTGATCGCATCTTTCGGAGGCACTGCTTTGGGGGATATCGCCCTTGTGCCGGCAATGCAGTTACCACATCCTAAAGGAATACGGGACGTTACCGAATGGTATATGAGTACCATTAGCCGTCCAGACCATATTAAAAAAATATTTGAAAAACAAGTGGAAATTGCAATAGAAAATTTCCGTAGAATATATGAAGTGGTTGGTAATAAAGTTCATGCCATTTTTATTTGCGGAACTGATTTCGGAACCCAGAGTTCCACCTTTTGCTCTGTTGAACAGTTTGAAGATATCTGGCTGCCAAACTACAAAAAAATAAATGACTGGATTCACCAAAATACTCACTGGAAGACCTTTAAACATTCCTGTGGATCTGTTGAAACATTCCTAGATGCATTTATCCGTGCAGGATTTGATATAATTAATCCTGTTCAAATTAACGCTGCAGGAATGGAACCTGAAAAGCTAAAAGAAAAATATGGTAATAACCTGGTATTCTGGGGAGGCGGCATCGATACACAAAAAATGCTACCGTTTGGCAGTCCCCCGGAAATACGTGAACAAACTTTGCGGAACTGTGAAATTTTTTCTAAAAACGGGGGATTTGTATTTAACACTGTACATAATATACAGGCAAATGTCCCTATTGAAAATATAATTGCTATGTTTGAAGCAATAAAGGAATTTAACGGACACTAAAATAAAATTTTAAATATGGAAAACAAAGCACAAAAATTTTTAAACACACACGAATTAAGCGCTTCCCATATTGATATGGGAAATCTTAGCGATCTCTTTTTATCGGAAATGAAAAATGGCCTGGAAGGAAAAAAAAGCTCCCTGATAATGATACCGACATACATAGAGGTGAAAAGCAAACTGGCAAAAAATGAACCGGTAATTGCCATAGATGCGGGGGGAACAAACTTCCGGACAGCCAAAGTATTATTCGATGATAATATGAACCTGATAACAGAAAAACTGGAAACAAAAAAAATGCCGGCTGTTGATAAACATCTCACAAAGGAAGAATTTTTCCATACAATGGCTGGCTATATGAAAGACTATATTAATGACTCTGAAAAAATAGGGCTCTGTTTTTCCTATGCAGTTGAAATTTTCCCTGATAAAGATGGTAAATTACTTGAATGGAGCAAAGAAATTAAAGCTCCTGACGTCATTGGTGAGATGATAGGCAAAAATCTTCTGGACGCCATGGGAACTCCTGGTAAACAAATTGTATTACTGAATGACACGGTAGCAACTCTCCTGGCAGGTCATGCAGCAGCTTCCGGGGAAAAATATGATACGTATATAGGATTCATTTTGGGCACAGGGACTAATACATGCTATATTGAATCCAACAATAACATATCCAAAAAACCAAATCTTGATCCTGAGGGAAGTCAGGTAATCAACATCGAATCGGGCAACTTTGCAAAAGTACCACAAAGTGATATCGACAAATTATTTGACAGCACGACAAAAAATCCTGGTCGTTATACATTCGAAAAAATGTTTGCAGGAGGTTATTTCGGCGGTCTTTGCACTACTGCCATTAAAGTTGCCGCAAAAGAAAAAATCTTTACACACGAAACACAAAATAGTCTTATAAATTTGCCGGAGCTCACTACTGAAGAAGTGAATAAATTTGTCAGTGGAATAGATATGCCGGATAACCCTCTGGGAAAAATACTATCCACAGAGGAAGACAAAACCCTGGCAATGGAAATAATTGACGGCATGATTGAAAGAGCAGCAAAACTAGTGGCAATAAACCTTGGATCTGTAATTCTGAAAACAGGTAAAGGAAAAAATCCTGATAAACCTGTATTGATGACCATTGAAGGGACTACTTTTTATAAACTCAATAATTTTCAAAAAATGTTCGAGTCTTTCCTTAAAGATTTTCTCAGCAAAAACAACAAGCGCTATTACGAAATTGTAGAAGTTGAAAATTCAAGTCTTGTAGGAGCAGCAATTGCCGCGATCGTCAATTAAATATGAAGCTTCCCCGAAAAGTAGGGATCATAAATAATAAGAACGTGAATTAATCACTTGTAGAAAGTCCGCTGATTTCACACTCAAAATGATCATTTACGAATAGTGATCTCACATTTTTCGGGCTGCGCCAGTTCGATCAGCCTAATTTATTATGGCTGGCCTTGCCAGCGAATTTTCTATTCCCTACTCGTTACTTTATGGACAGACACTGAATAGTATAAATAAATATAAACCTGAAGCAACAGCTGCACCTGCTACAGGTCCGAGTGACGGTATCCATGAATATTTCCAGTCACTGCCAGCCTTGTTTTTCATGGGAATTATTGCATAGGCAATACGCGGACCAAAGTCACGGGCAGGATTTATTGCATATCCGGTAGTGCCTCCGAGGCTGAGTCCAATTGAAAAAACAAGCAGACCTACAGGAAGTGCCTCAAGCGATCCCAATCCTACTTTAGCATTTTCTACTCCTGAAATTTCTATCGAAGGCAGGTGAATAAACAATACTGCAAATACAAGAACAAACGTTCCTATCACTTCAGAAAAAAAATTAATTTTATAATTACGAATGGCAGGTGCTGTACAGAAACATGCTTTTTTCTTGGCGGGATCAGATGTAATCTTAAAATGATCGATAAAATATAGATAAACTATAGCCGCTGCAAACATAGCTCCGAGCATCTGTGCAATAATAAACGGAATCACTTTAGCCCATGGAAAAATTCCGCTAAATGCAAGTCCCAGAGTAACTGCCGGATTTATATGAGCACCGCTAAGATCTGATACTGTAAAAACAGCTACAAAAACAGCCATTCCCCACCCGGCAGCAATGACAATCCATCCTGCACCAAAACTGTGTGTTTTATCAAGATTAACGTTGGCTACTACACCGTTACCAAGCAAAATCAATAAAAACGTACCTACAAATTCTCCAAAATATTCAGTCATAAGTAATCACATTTATATTTCAATTATTTCCGGAAATTTTATTCATTAAAAAATGCCATGTATATTACTTTTATCTAAATTCTTAAGAATAAGATTTATACCAGTTTTTACTTCGTTCAACAGCTTTTTCCCAGTTACTGATAACCTTTCTGAACTCTTCCTTGTTATTCCCAGGTATAAATCTGCGGTCAGACTGCCAATGATATTTTAACTCTTCAATATCTTTCCAGAATCCTGTAGCCAGACCTGCAAGATAGGCTGCCCCTAATGCAGTTGTTTCTGTAATTTTTGGTCTGACGACTGTTTTCCTTAAAATATCAGACTGAATTTGCATAAGCAGATTATTCACTGCAGCGCCACCATCTACACGAATTTCATTTACATCAATTCCCGAGTCCTTAACCATAGTGTTAATAACTTCCATCGATCTCAAGGCAATTGCTTCCAGTGCTGCACGCGCAATGTGTGCTTTCCCTGTTCCCCTGCCCAGTCCCGTTATTGTACCGGTAGCATACTGATCCCAATGTGGAGCTCCCAAACCTACGAATCCCGGAACAAAGGAAACACCTCCGCTGTCCGGCACCTGACCTGCCAATTCCTCTATATCGGCAGAAGAACTTATGATGCTCAACTGATCGCGTAACCACTGTACAACAGCTCCCGCTATAAAAATACTTCCCTCCATGGCATAAATCAGCTCATCCCCTATCTTCCATGCGATGGTAGTAAGCAATTTATTCATAGAAACAATAGGTTTATTTCCAGTATTCATAATAACAAAGCAACCGGTACCATAAGTGTTTTTAACCATACCCCTCTCCATGCACATTTGTCCGAACAAAGCCGCCTGCTGATCACCGGCTATACCTGATATTGGTATCGGTGCTCCAAACAAATTGCTCTCGGTTTTTCCGTATATTTCGCTGCTAGTCTTAACTTCCGGAAAGATACCCTGCGGTATGTCCAAAATATTAAGCAATTCTTCATCCCACTGAAGAGTATGAATATTAAATAACAGTGTGCGACTGGCATTCGTTACATCAGTTATATGTAACCGTCCACCCGTAAGTTTCCATAACAGCCAGCTATCTACGGTACCAAAGGCCAGTTTACCGTCATCTGCCAATTTACGGGTACCTTTCACATTATCGAGAATCCACTTAATTTTAGTTCCGGAAAAATATGCATCAATGATCAGTCCGGTTTTTTTAACAAATGTTTCTTCAAATCCACTATTTTTTAATTTGTCGCAAATACCAGATGTCCGGCGATCCTGCCAGACAATGGCATTATATACCGGCTCTCCTGTTTCCTTATTCCATAACAAAGTTGTTTCCCGTTGATTAGTAATTCCTACAGCTGCAATTTCAGAGGGCAAGGCTTGTTTCTTTTTCATTACCTCTAATGCCACATTCAACTGAGTCTCCCAAATAGTAACCGGATCATGTTCCACCCATCCGGGTTGCGGATATATTTGCTCAAACTCGTGTTGAGCAGAACTGACAATTTCACCTGACTTATTGAAAAGAATTGCCCTGTTACTGGTGGTTCCAGAATCTAACGCAAGAATATATTTATTCATAAATTCAGTTTTATTAAAATTACTTTATTGCCATGAAAATACAATAATTCTTTTGATTTGGAAATAGAATTCCATCCTGCCAAACTATTTCAGGAGGGTGTAGTACTTATCATTTTCTTGTATTCATTAATCAATCCATTGGTGGAAGAATCATGCTTCCTGACAGCCTTTTCATCTTCCAGTTCGGGTAAAATGGCCTTTGCCAGTTGTTTACCTAGTTCCACACCCCACTGGTCGAAACTATATATGTTCCATATAACACCTTGTACAAATATTTTGTGTTCATACATAGCAATTAGTGAACCCAGTGTCCGTGGCGTTACTTTCTTTACCAATATAGAATTAGTCGGAATATTACCCGGAAAAATTTTATAAGGCAATAAGGCAGATATTTCCTCTTCCCGTTTCCCTGTACCTTTTAGTTCCGCTATAACCTCTTCTTTGGTCTTCCCCATCATCATAGCCTCAGTTTGAGCAAAAAAGTTAGCAAGCAATTTCAAATGATGATCACCTGTTTGATTATGGCTAATGGCTGGTGCAATAAAATCACACGGTATCATTTTGGTGCCCTGATGAATGAGCTGATAAAATGCATGTTGTCCGTTAGTGCCGGGCTCTCCCCATATAATCGGGCCTGTCTCGTAATTCACTTTATTACCGCTTCGATCAACATATTTTCCGTTGCTTTCCATATTGCCCTGCTGAAAATATGCCGCAAACCTGTGCATATATTGATCATAAGGCAAAATTGCCTCAGTTTCGGATTTAAAGAAATTATTATACCAAATTCCGATCAGGGCAAGGATTACCGGAATATTTTTATCAAATGATGTATTCCGGAAATGAAGATCCATGGCATGAGCTCCTTCAAGCAATTCGATAAAGTTATCAAAACCTATTCCGCATATTATGGATAATCCTATTGCTGACCACAAAGAGTATCTTCCTCCCACCCAGTTCCAGAAACGGAACATATTCTTCGGGTCGATACCAAATGCGGAAACAGCAGATTCATTAGTTGATACTGCCACAAAATGGTGTCTTACAAAAGATTCATCACCAGCTTTCTTTAAAAACCATTCACGGGCAGTATGCGCATTTGTCATTGTCTCCTGAGTGGTAAAGGTTTTAGATGCCACTATGAAAAGGGAGGTTTCCTGATCAATTTTCTTGAGTGTTTCAGTAATATGTGTACCATCTACATTAGAGACAAAATGTAAATTGATATTTTCCTTTTTATAAGGTTTAAGCGCTTCCGTGACCATCAAAGGGCCAAGATCAGAACCACCGATACCGATATTTACAACATCTGTTATTACCTTGCCTGTGTACCCCCTCCATTCTCCTGATATTAATTTTTCAGAAAAACTTTTCATCTGGTCAAGCACTTCGTTTACCTGAGGCATTACATTCCTGCCATCTACCATAACAGAATAATCACTTCGGTTACGCAAGGCAATATGCAGTACTGCTCTGTTTTCTGTAGTATTAATCTTTTCACCGGTAAACATACTCTCTATTGCTCTCTCCAGTCCGCATTCAACAGTTAGGTCAGTCAATAAACTCATCACTGAATCATCAATCCTGTTTTTAGAAAAATCAACTAATATATCTTCAAACTTGAGCGAATAATTTTTAAAACGATTACTATCCTTTTTAAATAACTCTTTAATTTCCTTATCTCTAAATGAGTTGAAATATTCTTCAAGCTTTTTCCATGCAATTGTTGTTGTCGGATCTATTTTCGGCAGCATAATATTGTATATTATATGATTTATATTCAGGTTAAAACAAAACAATACAAATATAATTTTTAAACCCGTAACCTGATTTTTTAACCAAAAAATAATTTGAAAACTTTTTTAGTACTTTCGTGACGGCAAATATAAATAAATGAGATCAGACACTATTAAGGGATATCTATTTTCATTGTTAGCTACACTGGCTTTTTCCAATGTATATATCTTCAGCAAAGCAGCGTTGAACGAGGTACACCTTGCCCAGTTCGGAACCTATTGGTTTTTAGTAAGCACAATACTTATTATGCTGTATGCTTTCCGTAAAAAAAGACTAAACCAGATTAATTTTCTTACTAAGAGACAGGTATATATTTTAATAACTCTGGGATTTCTGGAAATATTTACTACCGGCACATTTTTTCTTTCCATTAATATTATCCCTGATCCTGCAGTTACATCTTTTCTTGGAAATCTTTATCCTGTCATGTTGGCCTTTGGCGGTGTAATTATTCTGCGTGAAAAATTCGGTCATGTTGAATTGGTCGGTGCGGCTATTGCTCTTGCCGGTGCTTTTATTATAAGCTATACCGGTGAAACTTCATTAAAAAAATTATTTATACCAGGTACAGGAATAATTGTTCTTAATGCGATATTTGCAACATCCGCCTCTCTGGTGGTAAAAGTACATGTAAAAAGTCTAAGTCCGGAATTGCTAAGTCTTAACCGTTCAACTTTTCTTTTTCTTTTTTCGCTACTGATGTTATTTATTTTTGATCAATCACTCATTATTCCGGTACCGGCAATAAAAAATATAGTAGTTGGAGCAACGCTGGGACCTTTCCTGTCAATACTGACTGTATACTATTCATTCAAATATATAGATGCATCTCGTTCATCCATAGTACAATGCTTAAAAGGTATTTTCGTACTTACCGGGGCATACTTTTTTTTCAAAACTTTTCCCCAGCCTCATCAGATAGCAGGCGGTTTAATTACTATCGCCGGAGTTTTAATTATGTCCCTGGCACAATCCAATATCATAAAAAGAAAAAAGAAATTCAAATAATTATATTTCAGGTGCATTGTCCAGTAAAAACTCTTCGGCCTCCACACTCCACAATCCTTTGGTTTTTGCCACAATTTCGGCCAATCCAGCAAAAAGAGGATTATCTTTCCCTGATTTTTCAAAATCATCGATTGCGGTCAGTGGTATATTCTTATGGGTATAAATTAATTTTTTACCACCCGGAATATCTGGTAAATTAAGCGTTGTATCCTTTACAGCATTGAGCCCTCCTACATGTGTAATAAGTCCTGCAGGATCAAGTCCTTTACTTAGACAAGCGAGGGCTTCCACCATATCATCATTATTACCCCCCGATGTTCCCGTAATGTGTGTTTGTGCATAATGAACGTTATAAAAATTCAACTTTGCCTTAAAATACGGGTCAGCCGGTCCTGCAAAAAAGTTAAGGCAACCATCGGAAGAAAGTATTGCATCTCCCTGCTCAACAACCGGGGCAACCGGGGCAAAAACAAATACATCGTTATAACCTGTTCCGCCGGACAATTTTTTTAATTCGGCAACCGGATCTTCAACATCACCTGTATTCACATAAACCAATTCTATCCCATGATCACAAGCCCAGTGGGGAGAAAATATCTCAGCAGCTCGTTCAAGCCGATCATTGGCAATATCAGTTACAACCAATAAAGAAGGCTTGCGATCTCTTCTGTTCACTACATAGTTAATTGCCGCTAATCCCATAGGACCAACACCGGCAAGAATAGCCATCTTTCCCCCATCCTTTATTTCCATCTGATGAACATAGGATCCTGGTTTTGTATGATAATTGGCGTGCATTGCCCCTATCACACAACTTAAAGGCTCTGCCAGTGATGCAGGATAAAAACCAGATCCATTATATGGCAAAAGACAATTTTGTATCATCACTTCTTTGGGAATGATCACATAGGTTGCATCTCCGCCAATATAATTATACGAATATCCTGGTGCACTAAGAACCCCCATGGGACCATCCTCATAATAGATAGCCGGCTGAATTGAAAATTTCTGACCGGAAGTAAAATTATCCTTCCAACGTGAGCCCACTTCTAAAATTTCGCCGCTGAATTCATGACCAATAATTACAGGATTGCTGTCAACATCATCGGGAACTCTCTTATGATCCTTTCCCTGTTTGGCTGCTTTATAACTTGACATGCAAATGCTGTCAGATACTACCTTAGCACAAATTTCATCTTCTTTAACAGAAGGAAGATCAAACTCTTCAAGCCTCAAGTCATTTTTACCATATAATCTAACTGCTTTTGTTTTCATTTTTTAATTTATTTGCCTTCATTAAAATCTATCAATAATATTCACTATCCTTTGACTATGGTTACACATATTTTATTACCGGGCCTTGTCCACCTGATTTATTAAGATGGGTCTTGTGCACAAACTATCTAAGCCAGACTTTTAACTTTTAAATTATGACTAACTAAGCATATTCTGTCCGCCTGTTACAGGAACAGCCTGACCCGTCTCGTAAGTCTGCTCTATCACATAAAAAATTGCATTTGCCACATCCTCAGGAGTACAGCCTCTTCCAGCAGGGACCTTTGATTCATAAAACCTTTTTACATCGTCAATTGTTTTAGCTCCCGGTACTTTCCCTGTTTTAAGGTACTGTACGAATAATCCATTTTCGGGATCACTCCATAAAGGACCATCAAAAAAATTACCAGGACAAATGGAGTTAACTTTAATATTAAACGGCATTAGTTCCAAAGCAAAAGATTGTGTCAGGCCTATCCCGCCAAACTTACCCCCTGCGTATGCAAAATTTTTATTGCTCCCTTTAAGTCCGGACTTAGAATTGATCTGAATAATATCCATAAAAATATCATCTTTATAACGGTGCTGAATTTTCATCACCTTTTGAGCATATTTAGCACAAAGGAAATAACCAGTATAATTAACCTTGGTCATAAGCTCAAAAGTATCCTGATCCATCTCATCAAGGTCACCGGCACGTAAAATCCCCGCATTTGAAATAAGTACATCCAATCCCCCAAAACTGACTACTGTCTGTTTTATCATATTTTCTACCGATTTCCCTTCAGCAACATTAACTTTTTGAAAAACTGCCCGGTTTTTACAGCCCTTTTTATTAAGTTGTTCTGCAAATTGCTTTCCCTTTTCTTCATTCAGATCAGCCACAACAATATTTGCCCCCTCATTGAAAAGTATTTGTGCAATGCCCGCCCCAAAGCCCTGGGCAGCACCTGTTACTACAACAACCTTATTCTCCAGTCGCCCCTTTTGACCTGCTCCGATCATTACTTTTTTCCGGTAATTTTCAACCTCCCAGTTTTCAATAAATAACACTTTTTCAGATGATAAAGGATTAGGACCTCCAAAATTCTCCGACAACCTGCTTATCTGACAAAAATCATCTGCCATCTCTTTAAGGTAACCTGTATTGACTGCCGAATCTCCGGAAACAATGACTCCTTCATCCCTGATAAAAACAACCTTTGGTGCAACTCCCCTGCGTTCTTTGTAATCTTTAATCTTACGCTGTGCTTCAGTAATTATCCCTTCAGTAGTATCGCTATTATCTATAAAAAGATATTCAGATAGGCAGTATACTATCTGGTCAGGATTAAAAGGTTTGGAAATACCACTTTCAAACTTATCTCTTGAGGAAATGAAATATGAAATCCACGAACTATTATAAGCAGTGGCCGTGTTCATTTTTTCTTCAGAAAGCAATAAACGAAAAACTGGCAAAACCTCTGTTAACTTATCTGAAACAAAAAATTCACTTGATTCAGGAAAAACTTCAAAAGCACCTTTAAGCTTATTATTTATATAACTATAAATATCTCTTATCTCATTCACAGAATTGGCAGCTACAAAAACACCATGATTTTGTATAAGTACAATCTGAGGGTCCCTGTCGAATTTTTCATTATATTCTCTAATTTTGCCAGCTATAAGCATAAAAAGAACAAATCCGGGGTCACTATAAGGCACATAAAGTGCCTCCTCACCGAACAGTTCAAGCGTCTTCTGACGGGCATTAATACTACACATCAGGCCGTTTACCAAGGTAGAATGTGTATGTACGACATATGAATAACTGAAAAGATTATGAAGGGATGTTTCTACTGAGGGACGTAATCCCATATCCTGGTCAGCTCTTGCATTCAAAAGTGCATTTTTAACTTCCTCCTCACGTTTAACAGGATCAGAAGAAAACTTCTGTTTTGGTATTTCATTCAGTTTTTCTCTTTCCAGCACACAAAATCCATCTTCATCGATATCAGAAAGATTAATACCACTTGCCTTTATATAAAGATGCTTATTGTCTTTATAGGATGTATTACCACCTCCGGCAATTACATACCCCTTACTCTTTCCATAATACCGCGAAATATCTATTAATTCTTTTATTTCCTTTTTCATCTGTATATAATTAAATTATTAATCAATTATTTATCTAAAAGGATTTTACTCCTTAAACTCAATTATTTTTCCTTGTAGCTGAAAAAAGTAAGCAAAAAAATATTACAAAGAACATCTTTAATGGTTTAAAAACCAATAAATTATTGCGTGCCCTAACTCTGCGAACTTTTCTCTTTCTTCTATTTTCGCTTTCCTGCCATTCAGGTATCCCTCTTCATTCCTGGAGATCAGATATTGATGTGCAGCAATTATTCCCGCACCCTCATAGTTAATCTGTCTGAGTTCTTCATCCAGGGGAACGCCGTTTCTGCAACTTACTTTCAGAGGAATTAGTTTTGGGGTATTGTGCTCAGTTCCGAAAGTAACAACAAACCCATTACGATGAAAAAATGTAACAAAGTCTTTGAGTATTTTAAAATCATTACGTCCGGGAATAAGTTCCACCGAATATACATCATTTGCAACTAATTCATTAAAAAGATTTTCTTTATCAGCTTCATAATCAGTGAAGTTTCCATGGGGATTGTCGAGCAGTACAGGATAACAGGGAATTCCACCAGCGTCAGTAATAATATTAACTACCTCATCCATAGAAAGAAAAGCCTTATTATCCTCCGGGACAAAAGCGACACCTCCGGATTTCAATAAATTACTGCGGATTTCATTTTCAAGGCTGACGCTATCATCAAGATTTGATTTCACTTCCTTACCCGAAAATATTTTTTTAAAAAGATCTTTTCTGTCTGCATTGGTATGTTCTTTTTCAAAAACAGCCAGCCGGACAGCCTGGGCAATATGTCGCTCTCGAAAAAGATTTTTCGCCAAATTCTTTTTTAACTCAGCAGCGTCAAAATAGAGATCTATATTATTACCAGATAAAAAATCGTTTAATTTTTCAACCATATGAAATGTCTGAAGATTGCTTTGCTTTTGCAATTCTTTAATTTTTCCCGAAGAAATGCCGCTCATTCTAACCGGATAACTCAATCCCTTACCACTAAAATAAGTCCGTCCCGGATTATTAGGATCATTCACCCTAATCCCTCTTCTCTGTAAATCCTCCTGCAACACCATAAATTCAATGTTAAACAGGGGAAATATTTTATATTTTAGTGCCTCCCGGGCAAACTCTTCGTAACCATCGATCGTATAAAAATCATTTATGCCCAGAACATCAACTCCCTCCTTTTTAGCCATTTTAAAAGCCATCTCTATATCGGTAAATGCACTGAAAGAATTAGGAGTATGAATATGCCCGTTAATATCAGGAACCTTATCTTTCTTCTCACTGCCATACCATTTTAAAAGCTCTTCAGCAGCCGGAAAATCGAAAAATATACTTTTACTATCTATCATTTACTCTAATATATTATTTTTTTACAAAATAATAAAAATGATTTAATTTTCCCGTCCTTTCCTATCCTGTTAAATTAATACCAAAAAAACAATGTTATTCTTTGGAAATATAAAAAAAGAAAATACTTTTGCACTCCCGATTATTGTCCATGCTTGTAAATGATATAAAATATTGATTTCCTTTGGGTAACATATTCGGTACAAACCGGAAGGCTTAGACTTAACCATTGGAACAGTAAAATGTTGAATAAAAAAATAGTACAAGTGCATACATTAAGTTATAAAACAGTGTCGGCCAATAAAGCAACCGTCAATAAAGAGTGGGTACTGGTTGATGCTGAAAATATGGTACTTGGCCGTCTGGCCAGCGAGGTTGCAAAAATTCTGAGAGGTAAACATAAACCAGAATATACCCCTCATGTTGACTGCGGTGATTATGTAATTGTTATAAATGCTGAAAAAGTTGTGCTTACCGGTAAAAAGTTAACTGACAAAATTTACATCCGCCACACCGGCTATCCGGGTGGACAACGCGAACAGACTCCCAGAGATATCTTAGCTAAATATCCTGAGAGACTGGTAGAAAAGGCAGTTAAAGGTATGTTGCCGAAAAATAAGCTGGGCAGACAATTATTCCGCAATTTACATGTTGTTGTGGGACCGGAGCATAAATACGCAGCTCAAAAACCAAAAGTTGTTGATTTAAAGACGAATAAATAAGAAAAATGGAAGTAATAAATACAATAGGACGTAGAAAATCAGCAGTTGCACGTATATACGTAAACGAAGGAAAAGGAAACATCCTGGTTAACAACCGCGAATATAAGCAGTATTTTACGATCACTGCTTTACAATATATCGTCACACAACCTTTAAAAATGTTGGAGTCAACTGAAAAATATGATATTAAAGTTAATCTTAAAGGTGGTGGTATTAAGGGACAGGCTGAAGCACTTAGATTGGCCATTTCGCGTGCTTTGATAAAAATCGACATGGAATCCAGGAAAGAATTAAAATCAGCCGGACTTTTAAGCAGGGATTCACGGGAAGTTGAACGAAAAAAACCAGGGCGTCCGAAAGCAAGAAAACGGTTCCAATTTTCAAAACGTTAATATATTTATTGTTAAATCATACGGATCTAAAACGGTTGAGACTCTCACGTTTGCAGGGATTACTCAATTGTTGCTTTTAGAATCACAAAAAAAAGTAAACAGATGCCAAAAATTTCATTTCAGGAATTATTAGATGCAGGTGCCCATTTTGGTCACCTTAAAAGAAAGTGGAACCCGAATATGGAACCATACATATTTATGGAAAAGAACGGGATTCACATTATCGATCTTCAGAAAACTATCGCTAAAATTGACATTGCAGCAGCCGCACTGAAGCAAATTTCAAAATCAGGTCGAAAAATCCTTTTTGTTGCAACAAAAAAACAGGCAAAAGAGCTAGTCGCTGAGCTTGTAAAACCGACAGGAATGCCTTATGTTACCGAACGCTGGCCTGGTGGCATGCTAACCAATTTCCCGACAATCCGAAAAGCGGTGAAAAAAATGATCGCAATAGATAAAATGATGAAGGATTCGAGCTGGGACAACCTGTCAAAAAGAGAGAAACTTCAAATTACAAGGCAGCGCGCCAAGCTGGAAAAAATCCTCGGCAGCATTGCCGACCTTACTCGTCTACCTGCCGCTCTGTTCATAGTGGATGTAATGAAAGAGAGAATTGCAGTAAGAGAAGCACAACGTCTGGGAATAAAAATTTTTGCAATTGTGGATACCAATTCAGACCCTGAAGGTATTGACTTTGTAATACCTGCAAATGACGATGCTTCACAGTCCATTAAACTCATTGTAGGGGCTATGACTGAAGCCGTCCGCAAAGGACTTAATGAAAGGAAAGCCGAAAAGGATAAAAATGAAATTGAAAGTCCCCGGAAAAAAGTCAGGAAAAGAGCTAAAAAAGAAACAAAGACAAAGGAAGAAACTTCTGAAACGGAAACCAAAAAAGAAGAAGTAAAAAAATAATCTTCAAAAAATTTTAAACATTTAAAATAAATCATATGTCTTTATCAACAACTGATATAGTAAAATTGCGTAAGTTGACCGGCGCAGGAATGATGGATTGCAAAAAAGCTCTTCAGGAAGCAGAGGGGAATTTCGACAGGGCAATCGAAATAATACGTGAAAGAGGGAAACTTATAGCCAGCAAGCGGTCAGACAGGGAAGCTTCTGAAGGTGTAGCTATATCCGGAATAACCGAAAACAAGAAATTTGGCGCAATGATAGTATTGAATTGTGAAACTGATTTTGTAGCAAAAAATAACGACTTTATAGCTTTCGCTAACAGTATCCTTGACATGGCTTTGAAACAAAAACCAGCGAATCTGGAAGAACTTAAAAATCTTAATACGAAGAACAGGTCCATTGATACCCGGGTGACTGAACAAACAGGAATTATAGGTGAAAAAATTGAACTTTCTTATTACGAAAAGATAGAAGCTGAAACAGTTGTCAATTATATTCATCCCGGCAACAAACTAGCCACATTGGTAGGCTTTAACAAAGCCACAGTTGAAAATCAACTGGCCAAAGATATAGCAATGCAGGTAGCAGCGATGTCTCCAATTTCAATTGATAAAGATGACATTCCCCGGAATGTTATAGATAAAGAACTTGAGATCGCTAAAGAAAAGTTCCGTCAGGAAGGTAAACCTGAGGCTATGCTGGAAAAAATTGCACAAGGTTCGCTTAATAAATGGTTCAAAGATGTAACACTACTTAACCAGGCTTTTATTAAAGACACAAAAATATCAGTTAAACAATACATGGCACAAAAGGACAAAGAACTGGAGGTAACATCTTTTATACGCTATTCTTTAAATGTTTAATCTTTTGTTAAAAAATTTAGTCTGCCTGTAAAATGCTTTAATTATTCTTGCTTGGTTACTTACATCTCCTCCTAATGAACTATTTATTGTTTGTCCATTAAGTAAAATCCGGAATAGATAACTCGCTGAAAACCCGAAAAATGCGAGTTTACTATTCATAAATGACCATTTTGAAGGTAAAATCATCGGACTTTATAAACGGACTATTTATTCAGAAGGGACTTATTCTTCTGATATATTCAAACCAACTTCGTTTAAATGATTTAATCAGGCGAAAAATTGTCAGTGAATTTTTCATTCCATTCCGGATATATATAATTTAAGCTTTCCTTAAAAGGATGACTTTTTTGGTTTTTACTAACTTTACTGAAATTTATTGTAGATGTGGCCCGTTAAAAAACAACTGGAAATATTATTATTGCAATACTTCAGGGAATGTTATCCTGATTTTCCTAAAGGGAAAATTATTCCTTCAGAATCGCCTGACTTCATTATTAAACTAAAAAACAAAAATAATATAGGTATTGAGTTAACCCGCCTTAATCCGATAAATACCAAATTAGCTGATGAAATGGAGCATGAACAAAATAACATCCATGAACAGATAATAAATTTAGCTAAAAGTATATTTGAAGATAAATCTGCTTTGAGGCTTTTCGTAAAATTTCTTTTTTCAGAAAAGAATCGCATTAAACCCAAAAGTGAACTGGTTGTCGCAGTCAAGGCGGTTAATGCAATACGCGAAGCGATTAAGGATACTAAACAAGAGAATTTCTTTTATATCTCTGTACATGAAGACGCCCTTCCTGCTGCAATAGAGGAAATACTAATAGTTAATCATCCTGTCCTTAATAATTCCATTTGGGAACCTTCCAATAATCTTGGAATTTCCCTGAATATTCTGGATGACATCCAGAAATCATTAAGTAAAAAAGATGAAAAACTGAAGCTTTACCAAAAACAGCGTTTAAATTCCTACTGGCTGCTTATAACTAGTGATACACTGAAAAGTTTTAAAAACTTTAACATGGTGGATAAAATTACCAATCATATTTTTAATACCCGGTTTCAACAGGTCTTCCTTTTCGATATAATAAAATCTTCCGTTATACAGCTTGTATAGATTAATAAAATAACTATATTTACCCCTGTTATGAAGAAAAAAAAGTCAACAAAAGAGAAAAAAAGTAATTATACAGGATTTGCATTAGGAAAACTAAATTACCGTCTAATTGCTATTGGTTTCGCTATTATAGTTATAGGTTTTATTTTAATGGTTGGCGGCGGCAGTGATGATCCTGATGTATTTAATCCTGAAATCTTTAGCTTCCGCAGAATTACGTTAGCCCCGATCATTTTGCTGTTTGGATTTGTTTTCGAAATATACGCAATTCTTAAAAAACCCAAAGAAAACGAATGAACGAAATTCAGGCCCTTATACTAGGTATACTTCAGGGACTTACAGAATTTTTACCGGTAAGCTCAAGTGGTCATCTTGAGATAGGGCATAACCTTCTTGGAATAAAAACAAATAATAACCTGCTTTTTGCAGTAGTAGTTCATGTGGCTACCGTCTTTAGTACACTGATAATATATAGAAAAAAAATATGGCTTCTGATAAAGGGATTGCTAAAATTTGAATGGAATGAACCGGCTATTTATGTTTCAAAACTTCTTTTTTCGATAATCCCTGTTTTATTCGCAGGTTTTTTTTTGAGAAAGAAATTAAGCAACTGTTTGTTGGCAATCTCCCATTTGTCGGTAGCATGTTATTGATTACTTCCGTATTACTTACACTCTCCCATTTTTTTAAAAAAGGTGAAAAACCAATTACTTTCTTTAATTCATTTATAATGGGTATTGCACAAGCTGCAGCTGTAATACCAGGAATTTCAAGGAGTGGTGCCGCTATTGCCACAGGACTTTTAATGAAGTCCGGGAAAAACGAAGTTACACGCTTCTCGTTCCTCATGGTGATATTACCTATTTTGGGAGCAGCTTTTCTTGATCTTACTGCCTATGATTTATCATCACAAAAAGATATAGGATTAATTCCTCTTTGCATTGGTTTTATTGCTGCTTTTATTTCAGGACTGATTGCTTGTTCTTGGATGATCAATATTGTAAAAAAAGGGAAACTAATTTATTTTGCGATTTATTGTTTTATTATCGGTCTTATTGCTATCTTTGCATCCTGATTTTCTTTTCAATTAAAGCGCTGTAAATTAGAAAATTACGTATGCATAACCTAAAAAACAAATATGATTTTTTAGGCGGTGAGGTTTTGTTGTTCGATAAGGACCGCGAATGGACTTCTTTTGATTTGGTCCAGCGTGTCAGAAATACCCTTTGCCGGAAAATGGGTATAAAAAAGTTGAAAGTAGGCCATGCGGGGACACTCGATCCTTTAGCTTCAGGTCTTATGATAATATGTACCGGCAAAGCAACTAAATCAATTGAATCATTTCAGCAAAAAGAGAAAGAATATGTTGCGACTCTAAAGCTGGGAGCCACAACACCATCGTTCGACATGGAAACTTCTGAAAACAGCTACAAACCAATTACCCATCTGACCGCGGAACTTATCAAAATAACCCTTGAAAAATTTCATGGGAAATTAGAACAGGTTCCACCTTTATTTTCTGCTGTGAAAGTTAAAGGAAAAAGGGCTTTTGATTATGCAAGAAAGGGAGAAGAGCTAAAACTCAGTCCCAAAAATATAACAATAAAAAAAATTATTGCGGAATCTTTTAATCCACCTTTTTTGACTATCAGGGTTGTTTGCAGCAAAGGAACCTATATACGGTCGCTTGCAAGAGATATTGGGAAAGAGTTGAAATGCGGAGCTTATCTAACTGAACTGCGTAGAACAAAAATTGGTCATTACAAAGTAAAAAATGCTGCTACCATTGATTTCTTTGTGAAAAATATTAACCATTATGTAACAAATTAAAAATTTTTACGTAAAACGGAATCCTGCAAATTATCCTTATATAATAAAACCATTACTTGACTTGTTTTACAAATAAAAATGAAATAAAATTTTCTTGAAAGAGTGCAGAACGAACGGTTCAACAGACTCTCTGATTTTTAATTAATTAATTAATTTTTTTACATTTTTTTACAAACAATTATTAAAAAATTTTAAACAAATGAAATTATCAAAGTTCGGATATAATCTGGATGACAAAAAAATTGCATTACATCCTGCATACAACAGAGATGAATCGAAATTAATGGTCTTGGACAGAGAGAGTCATAATATAGAACATAAATCGTTTAAGGACATAGTTGATTATTTCGAGGATAAAGATGTGTTTGTTTTTAATGACACAAAAGTATTTCCCGCACGCCTTTACGGTAACAAGGAAAAAACAGGTGCCGAAATAGAAGTATTCCTGCTTCGTGAGTTAAACCGCGAACAGAGACTATGGGATGTTTTGGTAGATCCGGCAAGAAAAATAAGAATTGGAAATAAATTATATTTTGGTGAAGATGATATGCTGGTAGCGGAGGTAATTGACAACACTACTTCCCGAGGCCGCACACTTCGTTTCTTGTTCGACGGTCCTTATGATGAATTTAAAAAAACCCTATATAGTTTAGGCGAAACACCTCTCCCTAAATTTATTAAACGTCCGGTTTTGCCTGAAGATAAGGAACGCTACCAGACAATCTTTGCAAAACATGAGGGAGCAGTAGCTGCCCCTACAGCAGGACTGCATTTTAGTCGTGAATTGCTGAAAAGGCTGGAGATAAAAGGTACTGAATTTGCATTTATAACTTTGCATGTCGGATTGGGAAATTTTAGAGGCGTTGATGTTGAAGACCTTACAAAACACAAAATGGATTCCGAACAAATATGGATAAGAGAAGAAGCTTGTGAGAAGGTGAATAATGCAAAAATGCTTAAAAAAAATGTTTGCGCAGTGGGTACAACAGTCATGCGTACCATGGAAAGCTCTGTCTCGACTCAAGGATTTCTAAAGCCATTCGAGGGATGGACAAATAAATTCATTTTTCCTCCATATGAATTCAGCGTGGCAAACAGAATGATCACTAATTTCCACCTGCCTTACTCGACCCTTCTTATGATGGTTGCCGCTTTCGGAGGTTATGACTTTGTTATGGAAGCTTATCAGATTGCTATGAAAAAAAACTACCGGTTCGGTACATACGGAGATGCAATGTTGATCATTTAATCGTTCTGTATAAAATTCGCTGACAGAGCTATATCTATCCTGAAATTGTCATACACCAATTTTACAAAAAACATTATTGAGTCTAGTCTAAAAAGGTGCTTCGTGCCCTTTTCAAATAAATTTGTAAAATTTATAAGACTAATTTTCAATTATATAAAAAACATAAATATTTTAGTTTTTATACTATATTCATTATTTAATCTGACATTTTTTTATAGATGACAATTACATATAAATGACAAAATTTAATATCAGTAAATGCCCGGTTTGCGGCAGTAATAATTTCTATCCTTTTTTAACATGTATAGACTTTATTGTTTCCGGAGAGAAATATGATATAAAAATCTGTTCTGACTGCGGCTTAAAAATTACATTTGACATAAAAGACGAAGAAAATATTGGTCAGTATTACAATTCTGATGAATATATTCCCCATTCCAATAAATCCACCGGACTGGTAAATACAATTTATCACAAAGTCAGATCATATATGCTTCGCCGTAAAAGGAAGATTGTTGAAAAAGCAACTTCAATGAAAAAAGGACAAATAATTGATGTCGGAACAGGTACAGGATATTTCCCCAGTGAAATGAAACAACATGGATGGGAAGTTGCCGGCACTGAAAAAAGTTTTGATGCACGAAATTTTGCCAGAAATGAATTTAACATCGAAATAAAAAAAACTGAAGATCTGTTTAACCTTCAAAACCAAAAATTTGATGTTATTACTCTGTGGCACGTCTTGGAGCATATACACAAGTTAAATGAAAATATAGCAACATTTTACCGATTGCTCAAAAAAAATGGGAAACTGATCATTGCTGTTCCTAATAACAACTCCTTTGATGCCTTTCATTACAAGGAATTCTGGGCTGCATATGACGTTCCCCGCCATATATGGCATTTCACTCCAAAACAAATGAAGCTTCTCGGAGAAAAACATGATTTTACATTAAAGCAAATCCGTTCTATGCCATTTGACGGATTTTATATTTCAATTCTGAGTGAAAAATATAAAAAATCAAAAATACCAGTAATTAAAGGATTTTTTTATGGAATAATATCATGGATTGTCAGTCTATTCAATCCCTTAAAATCCAGTTCATCTGTTTATATTTTTAGCAAAGCCTGAAGATATGTAACGCAACCTTTTTTATATTAACCGTATCAACCAATATACAGATCTGTTCAATATTATTATTTTTTAAAGTAGTTAATTTAAATTGATTAAATTCTTTGAATAACTAGAAAAAAGGTTTATTATCATTATTTATTACCAAAACGAAAAAAAATGGAAAAAAGAAAAATTATTTTGAGATGTCTATTAACATTAGCAGTTGGTTCTACTCTATTATTATCATGTTTAAATGACCCTGAACCTGTTGCTTTAGATTATTTACCCGATGCCATTATTCAAAAAATAACAGACAATCAGGAAGAAAAATATGCCCTGGTATTTTGGGTTTACGGCAATAAGGAATTGGAATCAGGCACAGTCGAAGGACCGACAACCGGAAGCTGGTTATTAGACAAAAATTCTTCTAATAATCAAATTTTGAACTTGTTCCCTGAAGAAGAAGATTATTCCTCCACTATGCCTGAAACAGGTTTATATGAATTTACAGTTTCCAGTACACAAACTGATGAGGCGCCTGTTACCATGACGGATGAACTGGAAGATGAAGAACTGGGAGCTGTTGTTATCGATACTGTTAAATTTAATAATTTGGAACTTACAACCGAATGGCAGGCAGTTTCCGGAGCAGACCGATACCTGGTAAGACTTTATGATTCAGCCGGCGAAATGGTATTCATCAGTGAACAAATCGCCGGGAACCAGACAGAATATACATTTAATACGGTAGATCAGGGCTGGACAGGTTCAACTTTACCCGTGCAGGGTGAAGCCTACTCATTAGAATTACTTGCTGTTCTTTATGAATCGGATGCTTCAGTTAACCCGGAATATAATATTCAATGTATATCTATTGGATCAAAAGAGATAACGTGGGGCGAATAATAACTGTTATTTCAACTTTTAGTTAATCCTTTTAACTTTTGGCTTGTTTTTTCCTATTTTTGTGCTTCAAATTTTTACTGCATAAAAATGGAAATTCTTAGTAAATATAACGCAGCCAAAGTTGAAAAGAAATGGTATAAATACTGGTCTGATAATAAATATTTTCATTCCGAGCCGGACAAGCGCAAACCATATACCATTGTGATCCCTCCTCCCAATGTTACGGGTGTTTTGCACATGGGACACATGTTGAATAATACCATCCAGGATATTTTGATCCGTCGTGCCCGTATGACAGGGAAAAATGCCTGCTGGGTCCCTGGGACCGATCATGCTTCTATTGCCACAGAGGCGAAAGTTGTTAACAAATTAAAAGAAGAGGGCATTAGTAAATATGACCTGACCCGAGAAGAATTTTTAAAACATGCATGGGACTGGACCCACAAACATGGGGGTATAATTCTGGAACAGCTTAAAAAACTCGGAGCTTCATGCGATTGGGACCGTACAGCCTTTACTATGGATGAAATACGTAGCAAATCTGTTATAAAGGTATTTATCGATTTATATGAAAAGGGGTTAATTTATCGAGGTGTAAGAATGGTAAACTGGGATACTTCCGCCAAAACAGCTTTATCTGATGAAGAAGTTATTTATAAAGAAGTAAATTCAAAATTATTCTATATAAAATATAAAATTGAAGGAGAAGACGGATTTGTAACAATTGCCACAACACGTCCTGAAACCATACTCGGAGATACTGCTGTATGCGTTAATCCTGCCGATGAGCGATTTATCACTTTAAAGGGCAAGCGTGTGCTTGTACCTCTTATAAACCGATCTATACCGATCATCGAAGATAGTTATGTAGACATGGAATTCGGTACCGGATGCCTTAAAATCACTCCGGCACATGATATCAATGATTACGAAATAGGACTACGAAATAATCTTCCGACAATAAATATTTTTAATGATGACGGCACATTAAGCGAAAAGGCTGAAATATTCATCGGTGAAGATCGTTTTGATGTACGCGGAAAAATCATACCGGAACTTAAAAAAGCCGGTAATCTGGTCAGGATAGAAGACTATAATAACAAAGTAGGATTCTCGGAGCGCACCGATGTCCCGATTGAATCTAAACTTTCTGTTCAATGGTTTCTGAAAATGGATAAATTAGTGAAGCCAGCGCTTGAAAACGTTATTAATGATAATATTCTTTTCTATCCTCCAAAATTTAAGAATATATACCGCCACTGGATGACCAATATTAAAGACTGGTGTATAAGCCGTCAACTGTGGTGGGGACATCAGATACCCGTTTACTATCTGTCAGACGGAACTTACTTTTGTGCTGAAAATGCTGACGATGCTCTTTCCGCAGCAATACGGAAAACGGGTAATAAAAATCTGACTCTGACGAATCTTAAACAGGATGAAGATGTACTGGACACATGGTTTTCCAGTTGGCTTTGGCCTGTATCTGTCTTCAACGGCATTCTTAATCCCGGAAATAAAGATATTAAATATTACTATCCTACCAGCGATCTAGTAACAGCACCTGATATTATTTTCTTTTGGGTTGCACGAATGATCATTGCAGGCTATGCATTCAAAGACCAATATCCATTCAAAAATGTTTATTTCACAGGGATGGTCCGCGACAATCAACGCAGAAAGATGTCTAAGTCTCTTGGTAACTCGCCGGATCCGCTTGAATTAATTGATAAATACGGAGCAGATGGCGTAAGGATTGGAATGTTGCTCTGTTCACCGGCAGGTGGCGATCTGCTTTTCGATGAAAGCCTTCCTAAACAAGGAGCAGGATTTGCATCCAAGATATGGAATGCATTCAGATTGGTGAAAAGCTGGGAAGTTTCAAATTCCATTCCACAACCGGAACACTCAAAACTAGCTATCGAGTGGTTTGAACATAAACTTGATCAGGTCATGGAAACTGTTAAATGTCAATTTGACCAGTTCCGGATATCAGAATCTTTAATGACAGTATATAACACAGTTCGTGACGAATTTTCAGGCTGGCTCCTTGAAATAGTAAAACCTCAATACAGACACCCGATAGATGAAAAAACTTTTTTAGACATTATTGAACTTTTTGACAAATTGCTGCGTTTGATGCACCCATTCATGCCATTTATTACAGAAGAAATATGGCAACTTCTTAAAGAAAGGGAACCCGGGGAAAGCATTATGATCAGTCAGCTTCCGGAGCCGAAAAAATATGATACTGAATTATTGTCTTCCTTTGAAAATGTTAAAGATGCCATCTCAGGTGTCAGATCGATAAGGAAAGAAAAAAATTTATCCACCAGAGAACCAGTTGAACTTAAAATTCAGCAAGGAAGTAAAGGGTATGAATCAGAACTAAACTCAATATTAAAAAAACTGGGGAACCTTTCGCAGATTTCCCTGACTGATACAGAAATAAAAACTGCCGCTTCATTCAGGATAAAATCAACAAATTATTATCTTTTGTTGGATGAAGTTACTGATACAAATGAAGAATTGAAGAAACTTGAAAAAGAACTGAAATATTCCAGGGGATTCCTAAAGTCGGTCATGAAAAAACTGAGCAATGAAAGATTTATTAATAACGCCCCTGAAATTGTTATAAAAAAAGAAAAAACAAAAAAAGCTGATGCTGAAGCTAAAATTAAAATGCTGGAAGCACGTATAGCTTCACTTACATAAATTCATTTCAGGGACAACTTTTGTATATTACCTAAAAATCTAAAATTGGAATAATATAGGATGAAGGTTACCGGATTCATCATAGTGATATTGCTTGTGTTATCAGTAATGAACGGAATAGCGCAAAATGATATTTCTGTTGTCGATCCTATGCTTATCCGTCTGAAAGGTAGGATTATAAATGCAGCTGACAGTGCAGCCGTACCATATGTAAACCTGATCAATAATAGAACACACAGCGGGACAATTACCAATATGAACGGTTATTTCACAATTGAGATGCTTAATGTTGACAGTTTAATAGCATCATCTGTGGGTTTTCAAAAAAAAATAATCAAAGTACCTCCTAATTATAATGAACGGGAAATAGTGACATACATCATGCAACCAATAAACTATATTGTCGGAGAGGTTGAAGTTAAAGGTGATAAGCCCAAAGTAGGAGAAAATCTGGGTACTGGTAAACCTGTGGATTTGCCACCGGAATTACGTGGAGATGCTTTTAATGAAAAACCTTCTGTTTTAGCGGCAATTACTAATCCCGTCTCTTACTGGCAATATTATCTTAGCCGGAAAGAACGCCAAAAACGGAAAGTCAGGGAATCTATTATGCTGGAGAAAAACTGGGAAATGCATTCAAAAAATTATAATAAAGAAGTAGTAATGAAATTAACTGGGCTTAATGAAAACGAAGCTGATACGTTTATGGTCTGGTTCAATTCACAAAACATACTTCCTTATACAGCTACGGAATATGAGGTGCGGACTGCAATAATTTATTATTTCAAAATCTACCAAAAAGAAAAAAATACGGAGTAAATTGTATATCTTACAGTTCCTTTATCTTCAAGTTACGCCAGAGAACTTTGATCCCTCCGCCGGAATGAATCTGGAGAGCAACAGCACCCTTTCCTTCTGCAATTGTATCATCCATCAAATCAACCATTTTCTGACCGTTAAGCCATGTTGTGACATGGCCTCCCACAACGCGTATTCTCATTTTATTCCACTCACCCATTTTCAATATATCTTCCTTCTCGTCGGGAATTTTTTCTAACCAGCCACGGCCATAGGACTCATATATTCCGCCTGTATCATGATTGGGCGGTGCAACTTCCACCTGCCATCCGCTAACCTTGGTACCTTCAAATGTGGAACGGAAAAAAACTCCGCTGTTACCGTCAGCTTTCTGCAAAAATTCAAGAGTTAGTTCAAAATTATCGTAATTTTTCTCTGTAGAAAGATAACCATACTTTTCATCTGGTCCGCTTTCACAAACCAAATATCCGTCATCATTAACATACCACTTTTCAGTACCGTGAATAATCCATCCATCCAGGTTTTTACCATTAAAAATTGATTTAAACCCTTTTTCACTGCTATAACCCCAAAGGGCAAACAGCACTACTGCAAATAACAATAAATATTTCTTCATATTTTTTTAATTTCTTTCAATTCTCTCCCAACTCCTTTTTCAACAGATTAACATTATTTTGTAACCGTGTAATAGTTTGATCTTTTTCTTTCAACTGAGCATTTAATGCATTGGTTTCTTCCTGTACTTTTTGAAGTTGTTGGTTAAGTTCATCTATCCTGGTGTCTGCTTGTTCGTTCAGGGATTCAAGTGTTGATATTTTATCACTGAGCAAATTTAACTGAAAATTTTTATCGTCAATAACAGAAGACTGTTCGGATATTTCACTCTCCAAATTTTCTATCTTCGAATTCAGTGTACTTATTGTTTTATCTTTAGCATTCATCTCTTCTATCATTCTCTGTCTTTCAAAACCAAAATTAAAACTGGTTTCCTGAAGTGACTCCTTTTGTTGTTCCACAGACTCCCTTAATGAAAAAATTTCGTTATTCAATGAATCTATATACTCATCTTTAATAGCATTACTTTCCATCATTTCATTCTTCATCGTTTCGAAATCGATAATCAAAGCCTCAATCCTTGAAGCTTTATTATTGTTTTCTTCCGTAAGCTGGCGCACCTTCTCTTCAGCCTTTAACCTTCCATCCTGCATCTCTAAAAATTTCTTTTTGGAAACACATGAAGTAAAAATAAATATAATGGTTATCAGTATATAAATAAAATGTCGATTTGTCATACTATGTATTATGGATTATTTCAACAAAGATAAATATTACAAATAATAATTGATTAATATAACGTTATAATTAAGACGAATTGTATAAAATTATTATTTTTATTAAAAATATCAGTGAAATGCAAAAGTTAATAACTCTCAGCATACTTGCAGTAATTATATCTGCCGCCCAGGCGCAAAAGAACGATAATCTTATTCGGACTATCGAAGGAAAGGTTATCAACGAAATAACGAATGAGGCTGTTTCTTATACCAATATCAGCATAGAAGATACTTTTTTTGGTACAGCCAGTGATGAAGATGGCTATTTCGAGCTTAAGATTCCTGAAGAAATGATGACCAAACAAATAAACTTTTCAGCAGTTGGATTTGAACGAAAAAGTTTTTCAGTCACTTCTCTCATAAACCGGAATTATACAATAATCAAATTAAAACCACAATCTTATACTATTAAAGATATAGATATAGCTGCCAGGTCTAAAGTAATTATACGCATACTCAGAATGGCCTCTGAAAATATTCCATACAATTTCATCGGGGGGCCCTTAAATCTGATCGCAAATTATGAAAATGAAAAAATCATCGATGACACAGTCAGTACTTACCAAAATGCCGAAGTCATTATTTATGACAGAATCGGTTATCGCCAGCCCTCAAAGCTCAACGCTTTCAGAATGCGTAAATATAAAATAAATAAATCTGAATCTGATTACCGTTTTTCTACCGGAATTTTAAATTTTGACGAACTACTTGCAATGGATTGGGTTCGTTCAGCCTCATCCATATTAAATCCATCATTAATAAAAAGTTTCAAACTTTCTATGGAAGAAAGAAATCTGCCTGGTGATAATCCTGCCTGGATACTTGCCTTTTCTCAGCCTGACCCCACCTTTGCCGGATCAGACGATTTTTATGCTACTTCCTTCGAAGGTCAGATTACTATTTTACAAGACGATTATTCTGTAAAAAAAATTGAAGGTTCTGCTACTTCGATAAAACAAAACAGACAAGGTAAATCATTAGCCGTAGGAAACTCTAATTCTGATTATTACACTGATGTATCTTATAATTTTGAAGTTACTTATTCCCAGCTTAAGCCGGAAGTTATATTACTGCACAAAAAATACAGGCATAATGGGAAAAAAGTAGAAGAAACTTCAAGACTTACAATTAAGCAGGTTGAAATGACCGAAGTAAAAAAAATTGCAGACCGGGATTATTTTGTTGAATAATATTACCTGATAACGGGCTCTTGTATTTGCCAATAAAATAAATAGTCCGGTTAAAAAAGCTTGCGCAGACCGAAAAATGTGAGTTTACTAATCGTAAATGGCCATTTTGAGGATAAAATTTTTCTTAAGATCAGGGAGGTCAACGGATTTTTAGAAAGACTTTATTTAACAAGTAATCTGGCTGTAAGCCTGCTATGCTGCTCCAGATAAACCTCTTTACCGCTAACGATTTTATCTACTACTTCTTTTGTAAAGTACCTGATGGTTATTAGAGTTAAGCCAGCATTGTAATGTATTGAATAGAATGATTTCAACCCCTCAATAAGCCAATTAATATCAGCCGCTGCTGCATCAAGAACTAAATTCAGGTCTATTGCAGATTGTTGCATAAGAGTTATTTTTACATGTTTCCCTATAAGAAAATTTATTATCCTGTCTATATCAGAAAGACTAATAAAAGAAAAATCTTTAGGTGAAAAAGTTATTAAAACCTGGTTTTCTTTGAATATAAATACAGAAGGAAGATCTATTTTGTGATCTATTCTTTGAATAACCGTTCCGGGTTCGTCAGGAAAGAAAAAAGATTTTACATATAACGGAATACCTTTATTATGCAAAGGTTTCATGGTTTTAGGGTGAATTACCTTGGCTCCTGAATGAGTCATTTCCACTGCTTCCCTGTACGAAAGATAGTCAATTTTAGAAGCTCCCTCCATTTTCTTCGGGTCGGCAGTGAGGATACCCTGAACGTCCTTCCAGAATGAAACACTTTCAGCATTAAGCAAATTCCCAAGAATGGCAGCGGTAAAGTCAGAACCTTCCCTTCCCAATGTAGTTGTTAGATTTGCTGGTGTTGAACCTATAAATCCCTGAGTAATATATAAAGAATAATTCTTGAAATCAAAAAACTGCTTAACAAGTTTATCAGTAAGATTCCAGTCTACAGATGCATCACGGAACATATCATCAGTTCGTAAGCATGTCCTGATATCTATCCACTGATTACGCAATCCCGTTGCATTTAAATATTCACTTACCATCCGAGTGGAAACTAATTCCCCGAAGCTGACAATCTGATCATACTCATAATCATAATTCAAAGAAGGGACTTTCTTGAGCTTATTTCTTAGTTTATTAATATAAGATAATATTTCAACAGGGGTCTTCCCTTCACCAAAAAGCTGGTCAGATATTTCCATGTGAAACCTTTTGAATTTTTCAAATATTGCCCACATGATCTCATCCTTCTCAAAAAATGCTTTGACTAAAGATTCAAGTAGATTTGTAGTTTTTCCCATTGCGGAAATTACCACAACAAGATTATCATGGTTCCCTGACAATATATCCCCGACTTTGCGGACAGCATCGGCACTCTTTACCGATGCTCCGCCAAATTTATACACTATCATTTTTGCTGTAAAATTATTGCAATATTAAATTAATGTTTTGACAGAGGTGATAATTTTAGATGCCAGGTTTTTTGCCAACTCCTCCGACTTTGCCTCAGCATAAACACGTATGACCGGTTCAGTATTTGATTTACGAAGATGTATCCATGATTCAGTAAAATCTATCTTAATTCCATCGATATCGTTAATTTTTTCCTTTGCATATTTATCCTTAACCTTTTTGAACAAGGCATCTACATCTATATCCGGTGTTAATGCAAGTTTATTTTTAGAAATAAAATAATCGGGATATGTTTTCCTCAATTGAGAACATTTCATCCCGCTTTTTGCCAGACTGGTAAGGAAAAGGGCGGCACCTGCCAAAGCATCTCGACCATAATGGCAGGCCGGGTATATTACTCCTCCATTCCCTTCACCACCTATAACTGCATTTGTTTCCTTCATCTTTGTTATTACATTCACCTCTCCCACTGCCGAAGGTACATAACTCTGACCGTATTTTTCAGTGATGTCGCGCAATGCACGGGTTGAGGAAAGATTTGAAACAGTATTGCCGGGAGTCTTACTCAATACATAGTCAGCCACTGCAACAAGAGTATACTCCTCATTGAACATCGATCCATCTTCATTAATAACAGCCAGTCTGTCGACATCCGGATCAACTACGAATCCTACATCAACATTATGTTCTCTGATAATGCTGGAAGTTTCTGCCAGGTTTTCCGGAATTGGTTCAGGTGTATGCGCAAACCGGCCATCAGCCTTACAATTTATTTCTAATATCTTAGTTACCCCCAAAGATTTTAATAAACGGGGCATAACGATTCCTCCCACTGAATTTACCGCATCAACAGCCACGAAAAAATCTGCCGCTTCAATAGCTCCTTCATCCACCAAATCCAAATCAAGAATCTGCTCTATATGAGTTGAAGTGTAATCTTTTTCAACGACAGTTCCCAGCTCTTCAGCCCCGGCATAATAAAAATCACCCTTTTCGGCAAATTCGATTATTTTCTGCCCCTCATCAGCATTAAGGAATTCTCCCTTTCCATTGAGCAATTTAAGGGCATTCCATTCCTTTGGATTATGACTTGCAGTAATAATAATTCCACCGTCAGCTCCCTCCTTAGCAACTGCAATCTCCGTTGTTGGAGTAGTAGCAAGCCCTATCTCAATAACATTTATCCCCATGCTCATAAGTGTACTGATTACCAGCGAACTAATCATCTTGCCTGATATACGGGCATCCCTTCCCACCACTACTGTCAGACTGTTATTGTCCGAGACAGAACGTAACCATGATGCATAAGAAGATGTGAATTTTACAATATTAAGGGGACTAAGACCCTCATCCGGTTTGCCTCCTATAGTACCTCTTATTCCTGAAATAGTTTTAATCAGTGTCATCTTGTATATAATAATTGTTTAATTCTATTTTATATCCTTCCAAAAACAATCAGACAATACTGTATAAGATTCATTATCTATTTTTTCTATACAATTCATAAGTCTTCTACGTGATGCTCTTAAATTTATTGACAATCATTAGTTACCATTTTAAAATTCCAAGCCATAGATTATTGCCAGTCTCATTTTTCATTTCATCTTCAAAAAATTAACCTCCTTTTTTGAAAGTATTCGCCACTTTCCGCGGGGAAGATTTTTTTTAGTAAGTCCTGCAAAATATACCCTGTCCAATTTTTTTATCCGGTATCCAAGGTGTTCAAAAATACGACGTACAATGCGATTTCTACCCGAATGTATTTCCAGACCTATAACCAACTTATCGCCAGGATCGACATAGCTTATTGCATCCGCAGCAATCGGGCCATCCTCCAGTTCAATACCGTCAGCAATTTGTAGCATATCATTTTTTGTCACCTGCCTGTTAAGTGTAACCTGATAAATTTTTTTTACGCTATGACTTGGATGAGTTAAACGATCAGACAGATCACCATCATTTGTAAATAATAATACCCCTGTAGTACCTTTATCGAGGCGTCCGACCGGATAAATACGTTCCTGGCATGCATTTTTAAGTAAATCCATAACAGTCTGCCCGGCTTTAGGATCATCTGTAGTAGTGACATAACCCTTGGGTTTATTAAGCAATAAATATACCTTCTTTTCAGCATTCAGTCTGCGCCCATCAAGCCTTACATCATCAGTCATTTTTACTTTTATACCCATCTCCGAAACAACCACATTATTTACAGTTACCAATCCAGCCGCAATATACTTATCAGCCTCCCTGCGGGAACAAACACCGGCATTAGCTATAAATCGGTTCAGACGCATCTCATCCTTCCTGTAAGTATCCCCAGGCCCACTTCGTGGTAATACAGAATCCTTGTGTTTTGTTAATTTTGGTCTTTTTTTCAATCGTAATGACTTCCTATTAGTAAACTTTTCCCTTCCGGCAGACCTCTCCACTTTTGTTCTGCGATCTGATCTGCGTCTACTTCCGGATCCCTTCCTGTAATTTGTGTTCATAGCAGTTATTATTTTTACAAAGTTCGGAAAATTTCCCGTAAAAAAACAATCAAACCACATCCGGTAAATTTATTCCTTTGATCTTCCTGTAAAGATCAAGTGCATATATATCTGTCATTCCCGATATGAAATCCACGGCTGACTGAATCCTGTGATAAGTACAGTTACTTTCAGGTTTATATTGATCTGGCAATAAGGAAAGTATTTTCTTACTATATCTGTTTTGGGGATCTGTTAATGCTCCTACGAATTCCTCAAGTAAAGTATCGATAATTTTAAATCCTGCAAGTTCAATTTCAACTACACTCCGGTGATCATATATCTCCGCAAATGAAATATCCCTGACTTTTTTAAAGGCAGAAGCCTGTTTGCCTTTAAGCGATAATATCAGACTTTTTGTATAACTGCCATTTAATATTTCATCATAATTATCATTGAATACAGATATACACTCATAAACCAATTTCCCGATCACGCCCGCTCTTAAGTAACTTACCTGCTCATTTTTATCAGTCACTTTTTTAAGCGTATCTTTAATAAGGGATAAAATTTCTTTATCATCATTTTCGTCGTAAAAACCCATATAAAGTTTTTTAACCTCTCTATAAGTGAGTATACCCAGTTTACAGGCATCTTCCAGATCCATGATCTGATAACATATATCATCAGCAGCTTCAACCAGATAAACCATTGGATATCTTTGGTAAGAATCAGGGGACTCTGTATTACAGGGTATCTCCAATTTAGTGGCAATTTTTTTATAATCTTCCTTTTCACTTTGGAAAAACCCGAATTTTTGTTCTGTGGCAAGCAAAGACTCATAAGGATATTTAACAGTACTGGCAAGAGTCGGATAGGTAAGAGCAAATCCTCCGGGTCTTTTCCCTTTAAACTGGTGTGTCAAAATACGAAAAGCGTTTGCGTTGCCATCGAATTTGGTAAAATCAGCCCATTCGCCTTCCGAAAGCTTTGTTTTGAATTCTTTACCTGCTCCCTTTAAAAAAAAATCCGCAATAGCAGCCTCACCGGAATGACCAAAAGGAGGATTTCCCAGGTCGTGTGCCAAACAGGCAGTAGAAACAATAGTACCAATTTCCGTCACCAATGGTAACCCCGGTAGCCTTTCAGCTACTTTCTCAGCCAGAAGGTTTCCAAGCGAACGTCCAACGCTGGCGACTTCAAGACTATGCGTTAATCTGTTGTGTACAAAAATATGTTCCGGCAATGGAAAAACCTGGGTTTTATTTTGCATTCTGCGAAAAGGCGAAGAAAAAATAATCCTGTCGTAATCACGCCGAAACTGTGACCTGTCGCCGGCACGCGCTGTAGGCTTCCACTCCTCCATTCCAAATCTTTTAGCTGAAAGTAATGAATCCCAATTCATTTCAAAATGTATATGTTGAATATTTTTTAACTTCTTTCACAAGTTCATTTGCACGATCACTCGTAACCTGATTCAGCTTTTCCCAAAAACGGGGGCCATGATTTTTAATTTCCGTATGAACCAGTTCATGTAACAAAATAAAATCAATCAATTCAAAAGGAAGCTTCATCATCTGTAGATTCAAACTAATATTATTCTTAGACGAACAACTGCCCCATCTTCTTTTATTATTTCTTATAGTAACCCTGTTATAAACAAAATTGTATTTCGCCGCAAGTTCTCTTAACCTGCCTGGTAAAATTTGTCTGGCCTCGATTCCATATACCTGTGTTAATACACTATTGATCATATGACGGCCTTGTCCGGATCTGAAGTCTTGAACAGTAAGCTTAATTGTTTTTCCATTTCTCTCTATTTCCTGAGTTTCCCCTAATAAGAGATAAATCGTGAATAATTTTGTTCTTATAACCGACCCGTCAGTATAAACAGTCTCGCTGTCGGCCATAAGCTCCTGTTGTCTGATAATCCAATTCTCATTTTTAGCCAGAAAAGACATTACCTCCTTTTCGGATGCAAGTATAGGGTATGAGACGAGTACCGACTTATCTGGCTTAACACTTATTTTCAATCTCCTCGATCTTTGGTTTCTAAAAAAAGTCACTTCCCCGATGCTTTCAAAATAAACTACTTTAGTTGCCATTTGACTTTTATAATTAAAAACAAATATACCATATTAATAAAAACATAATAATATAATTGCTGTCCGGTTTTTAAGGTTCGTTTAAAATATTTAAAATATTTTAATATATTGTCTTCACAAATTAGTTATTAATCGAAAAAGAACTCGCTCATTTCATGCGTTTAAAATTTTGTAATTATCTAAAAATAAACTAATTAAAAATTTAAAAAACCTATGTAACCTTTTCGTTCTCGAGTGAATTTTTAATCATTATCTTGTATGCACTTTTTAAGATTAAAAATTATATGCTCGTTTTATTTACAAAAAAGGATTTTATTAACTTTGCACCTCCAAATAAAAAGGAGGTAATTAAATGCCATTAAGATAAAACAATACAGATATAACAAAACTTATAATTACCGCCTTAAAAACAATTAAACTATGATGTTAATAAAGAAAAAGGTTGTAGTTCTATTCTTTATTGCTTTAGCACTTATTACAGCTGCAGCCATATACTATTTTTCGCGTCTTTTTGTTCCTGACACTTTACAGATAGGGGATTACTCTACAGAAATAATAGATCGTGGGCAGGTTATTTCTGCTTTCAATGCAACAGGTGTAGTTGAATCGGGAAATGAGGTCCTAGTTTTAAGTCCTGCTTCCGGCATAATTCAGTCTATTCTGGCCGAACCGGGAAGCCGCGTAAAAAAAAATGAAATTATTCTTCAGTTAAACAAAGAAGAAGTAAAAGATCAAATTGAAAAAATAAAAGACCAGTTAGAAGTAAGATCCAACAGCCTTGAACGCACCCGTCTGAATGCACAAAGCACACGACTTGATCTGGAATACAATGAAGAAGTAAAAAAACTGAAAATAGCTTCTTTAAAATCTCAGCTAGCCGATCAGAAAAAACTTTTAGACGTAGGAGGTATTTCTCCTGCAAGGATAGATCAAACTGAACAGGAAATCGTTCTAGCAAAAAAGGATTTAGAAACCCTTAAAGGAAAAAATGCTATACGCCTGAAACAGTTGGAAGCTGAAGAACAGGGATTACAACTTCAGATCAAGATGCAGGAAAAGGAACTGGAAGAACAAAAAAAGTTACTTCAAAAAATGACTATACGGGCACCATCCTCAGGTATTATACTTACCGTTTCAGGTCACGAAGGAGAAAGGGTACGACGCGACGACTTACTTGTGCGCATGTCTGACCTCTCATCATTCAAAATAAGCGGATCAATAGATGAGCAGCATGCGAAACAACTTAAAACAGGTAACAAAGTATTTGTAAACATTGATAACGAACAATTAGAAGGTACAGTTGGAAATATTACCCCGCTGGTAGAAAACAGTAAAATACAGTTCAATGTACATCTTAAAGAAAGCAGTCATCCAAAACTAATTGCCAATCAACAAGTTGAGCTGCAAATTATCAATAATTTGAAAGATAATACATTGCGTATTAAAAAAAATCCTGATTTTGGAAATAACAGAACTCAAAAATTATTTGTTATTGAAGGGAATAAAGCAATTAAAAAAAATGTAACCCTTGGGATTATTGGAAATGATTACTGTGAAATACTTTCCGGTCTAGAAGAGGGAGACATAGTAATTACAGACGATTTAAATGCGTTAAGGCATCTGAATGAAATTGACATTCAATATTAAACCCGAAAAAATGAGAAAAGTAATTTTATTAATTCTATCGGGTTATATATTATTTACAAACCCGATATACGCACAAATTGATACTTCAACCTATCAATTAAGTTTAGAGGAAGTTATTGATATGGCACTGACCCAATCACCTTCATCTAAATATATTCAAAATCAAAATGTTAACTATTACTGGCGTTACCGTAATTATAAAACCCGGTTCCGGCCGCAATTAACATTGTCCGGTGATCTACCTAATTACACAAATACAACACAACCTATTACCCAGCCCGATGGAAGTATTGAATTCAAACAAGTATCCAATTTGGCTGCATCAGCAAACCTTTCCCTCAGTCAGTCAATCCCCCAGCTTGGAACACGTATTTATGCCAGTACCACAGCATATGGTATTCAAAACCTGAATAAAAATGAGATCAGTTTTTCAGGAAGTCCGTTTGTTATCGGTTTCACACAACCACTATTTGCCTATAACTGGATGAAGTGGTATCGCAAAACAGAACCAATGATTTACGATGAAGCACAGAAACGTTTTGTTGAAGATATTGAAGAAATCGCACGGAATACAACTTACCGTTTTTTTAATTATTTAATGGTTCAGACCGAATACAGCCTTGCAAAGAGTAATTTAAAAAACAGCAGGGACAATCTTATGATATCAAAAACCAAGAAGGAACTGGGACAAATCTCTGAAAATGATTATTCAAGGATCGAGCTTTCGGTACTGAATGCCCAGAAGGCGCTAAATCAGGCGAGTATGGAACTAAAAAATGCCGATTTTGAATTAAAAAGATATGTAGGATTAGATCAAAGTGCAAAAATTGATCTGGAAATTCCAATAAATATCACACTCTTTAAAATAGACCCGAAACTGGCGCTGGCCAAAGCAAAAGAAAACCGACGGGAAACAACTTACTACAAACGGAGGCTTATAAATGCCGACCGTGAACTGGCACAAGCTAAAAAAGGTACCGGACTTAGTACTACATTCAGGGGAAGTTTCGGACTTTCCAACAGTGCTGAAAATTTTCTGGATGTCTATAAACAACCCGAGAAAGACCGGATGTTACGTATCTCACTGAGCATACCTATTCTTGACTGGGGCAGGTCAGCTTCCACTGTAAAGCTTGCTGAATCGGAACGTGAATTGACAATTTACGATGTAAATAAGGATATGGAACAGTTCGACCGCGAGGTTATTGTCCAAATAGAACAGTTCAGTCTGCTTGAAGACCAGCTCAAGACAGCAGAGGAGGCAGACAAAGTAGCTGAAAATGGTTACCAGATCGCTTTGAGGAAATTCCAGAATGGTGAACTTAGCATAACCGACCTGAATATAGCCTTGCAGGAACGTGAGCAAGCCAAGAAGGATTATATCCGGAGTATCCGCAGCTATTGGGTAGCTTATTACAATCTAAGGATGTTAACTCTGTATGACTTCGAAAAAGGTCATAATATCACTTACGGAAATCCCATGCTTGAAGAAGAAGTGGAGAGATTAGTGTTTTAAAGATATAAAATATGAGTCTTCCGGGAAAGGGCAAAAAAAATATCAAAAACTATGAGCCAAAAACGGGGGTACCCTTAAAGACACCCCCGTCATAAATAAATAAATCTTTCAAGTGAAACTTAATCTTTTACCAATTTGGATTTTGATCTAAATTCTCATTTAATGAAAGTTCCGTTGTGGGTAACGGATACAAATAATCACGTGTTTGATCAAATCCAAATCCATCAGGTATATAAGGCATTGCTCAAAAATTAATTGGAATTCTTTATATATTATGATGATAATATTGAATAATTCCATTGAGGAAATGAATCGTCTGAATACCCTTCTCCCTCAGGGAATTCCCCCGTTCCCCACTCATGTCTCACCGTATCCTCTATTGTTATAAGGGGGGTATGTGTTAATAAAGGGGTAGAATCCCGTTTAAAAAATCCAGACCATTTTTAATAAAAATCTAAGATTTCTCTGTGAAGTCAATTCTTGAAAAATTTTTTGCCGGATTTCTTCTTGAAAATTGGGAGTTTGTTTAAAAATAAATGACCCCTTATAAATTTAATAGATTTATAAAAGTACCAATCCCAAAAAATCCTCTTTTGAATTTGAGTTTCTATCAATTTCACTTATAAGATTAGCATAAATTTTAATAACGAGTTATTCCAGTTTGCTTTTTCGTTCAATTAAAAAAAATATTATATTTGTAAAATAATTACCCTTTTTCGGTAATTAAAATATATTTCATGAAAATTGAATATGCTAAGAATAAGTTAGAAAAGCAGTTGGGTAGTATGGGGAACTCAAAAAAGCATTTGGGGTAAATGCTAAAAGAATCGGAAGTAGGCTAGATGATATTGAGGCTTCACCTAATCTTGCGGTATTAATGCAGATTCCAGCTACTAATTGTCACCCATTAACAGGAGACAGAAAGGGGAAATGGGCAGTAGATGTTTCAGGTAATTATCGATTGATTTTTAAGATACAAAATAATCCTATTCCCAAAACCCAAGATGGCTCAGTTGACGCGCACTTGGTGACTGATATATGTATTCTTGAAATAGTAGATTATCATTAAAAAAATTGTTATGAGCAGATTTGAAGACAAACGCGAATTCCTGTCAAAGCCGGGAGATACAATATTAGAGACCATTGAATATATTAAAATGAGTCAGGTTGAACTTGCCGAGCGGATGGGAAAAACTCCTTCCAAGATAAATGATATAATATCAGGGAAAGAACCTATTACATTGGCAACTGCTTTTCAATTGGAAAGGGTCTTAGGAATTGATGCACAATTCTGGCTTAATAGAGAAATGTTATACCGTGAAAAGTTGTCAAGAATAGAGCAAGAAGAAGCTCTGGAAAAGTCAATCGATTGGCTAGAAATTCAGCCGATAAAAGAATTAAAAGCTTGTGGTTATATTAATTCAAGGAAGAAAGGAACGGAGATGGTTGCTGAATGTTTAAAGTTTTATGGAGTAGCTACTCCTGACCAATGGGAATCCTTATATGTTGACAAGTATCTTTCAGCCCGATTTCGTAAGAGTGATGCCCATAAAAATACATTAGGTGGGTTAGCTGCATTTTTGCGTATAGGTGAAATTGAAATTAGAAATAGAAACCTTGTACCATATAATAAAGATAAATTTAAGGAAGTCCTTCTGGATATCAAAAAATTGATAAGACCACACCCCGAAGATTTTGCATTGCTATTGCAGCAATATTGTGCAAAAGCAGGTGTTGCAGTTGTTTACACTTTTAACATTCCTAAAGCTCCGGCAAGTGGTGTCGTTCGATGGATAGGTGGGAATCCTCTAATTCAATTAACAGATAGATATAAAACAAACGATCAGTTTTGGTTTTCATTTTTTCACGAAGCTGGTCATATTATTCTACATGGTAAGAAAGATGTTTTTTTAGAGGATGTAAAAGAATCTATTAGCGACATTCAGAAGGAACGAGAAGCTGATAATTTTGCTAACAAGTTTTTATTACCAAATGATATTACAACAGAATTACCTTTAAAAGGAATTACAGAGAAAGACATAAGACAAATTGCACGTAAATATGATACACATGCCGCTATTGTATTAGGACGATTGCAGCATCTTGGAATTGTTCCATATTCCTTTGGAGCATCTTTAAAGTTAAAAGTGGTGTTGGATGATTATATTAATAAAGGTAGGGAATAGTAATTAAACCTGTTATCATGGATAGTCAATTAAAATACATGTCAATTTTTAGAGCTCGCCAAGAAGAAAATAAAGTTTTGAAGATGTATATGTACCTCTAATTAGAAGCATAAAAGCAAAACAAGTATTTGTAGATCTACCGATACATCAAAAACCGGTACGAGGAATGAATAAGAAAACTATTCTTTTTTTTAGGCAGGTTATCAATAACAGAGAGAAACGAACGGAATATATTAAAAAACTTATACCTGTTTCGTCTAAAGTAATTCCTTGTAACGGTAAATTGTCGAGTAGGCAAGGGGAATTTCACCCCGAGCCTCTCACAGAACCGTACATGACAGTCTCCCGTCATACGACTCTTGTTATACAAATCTACACGCTTTAGTGCGAGAATCCAAGTTGCCAGTGATAAAACAGATTGGGATATTGTTTCCTCACTCTATCTAACCATTCACATGCTCTCGTTAAACTCGTCTTGTAGCGTTTGTACCGTTTCCTTACCCATCGCACAAGCCGACACCGTAGTAAATAGAACACCTTGGATAATTCATAGCCCCTGAATTTGCCATAGTAATTGACCCACCCACGTATGAATGGATTAAGCTTCTGTGCTATGCCTACTATGCTTTTAAAACTCAGGCTGAAAAAATCCATTTCCTTGTCTCCTAATTTGTCTGCGATTTTCTTTCTGGAGCTTATGCTTATAGCACAGTCAAATCCCAGAAATAGCTCGCCAGTGCGTTTTGATTTGTTGGTGCGGGGCTGAAAGGAATAACCCAGAAAGTCAAATTTGACAACAGGATGTTTTCCTCTTCTGCGATAATCCCGGCAATAAACCAATTTGGTCTTTTCAGGGTGCAGTTCCAGCTTGCATTCCTGCATCCTTAATTGTAATTCCTTCAGGACGTATTCTGCATGGCTTTTACTACGACAGTGAATAATTGCGTCATCGGCATATCTGACAAATTTCACTGTGTTGTCCGTTGTTTCCAACCACTTATCAAAAGCATAGTGAAGAAAAAGATTTGCCAACAGGGGACTGATTACTCCACCCTGTGGTGTTCCCTTACCCTGCTTTTCGACAAGCTTCCCTGATTTGGTAAGAACTGGCATGTTCAACCATCTTGTAATGTAAAGACGTACCCATTTCTCCGGTACATGTTTCCCGATGGCAAGCATCAGCTTTTCATGGTCTATATTGTCAAAGAATCCTTTTATATCAAGGTCAATTACCCAGTCTGTTTTCCAACAATTTTTCCGAACCTCACTCAATGCTTGATGTGCATTTTTCTTTGGTCGGTAGCCGTAGGAATGTGGACTGAATAGCTTTTCAAACCTTGGTTCAAGGTATTCTTTAACCACCATCTGCCCTACCCTGTCGCTGATTGTGGGGATACCTAATTTGCGGATTTTTTCGTCTTTCTTGGGTATCTCCGTTTCTTTGACAGGTGGGGGAAAATAACTCCCTGATGCCAACCTGTTCCAGAGTTTATACAGGTGTTTTGACCGGTTTGCATCAAATTCTTCCATGCTCACCAAATCCACCCCTGCACTTTTGCCTCCTCTCTTCACCTTCAAGTAGGCTTGCCATACCATTTCCCTTGTTATCGGTACTGATTTTGTTTCATTCCATAAATTCATCCTCTCGTTGAGTTGTTAAATGTTTTGAAACTGTATAACCAAACCCCTTTGCTCCATTCCCATTACAGGAATTTCATTGCTACTACAGGTTTGTCCGTCCCTGGTACAGTGCATCGGTATTCAGCCTTTAGGTTGTTCCTATTGTGCTTTTCCTTTTGGCTGCCAGCGTATCCACAGGCGGTAGCTTTCCGCAGCCCATCATCACTGTTCAGGTTCCCGAGTTCCGTAATAAAGCCTGAATAAAGTTCATGCCGCCTGAATGACGCCTGCCGTATAGCCAGTAAACAGGTCTCCGCTATACTTATCACTGCATTCATACCTCTACAGCTTTTGACAGAATGTGGCACGTTCTCGACACCTCTTCAGCGGTTACGGTTAGTTCATCTCCTTTATTCACACCTAACAATACTCTTGGTATTGCCTTATCCCAAACGCTCAATACCATGGCTCTTTACCACAGCACCTTGGGGTGGTTTGAGGCTCTCTCCTGTAAGATAACCCCGGTGGGTCGTTTCCACCATCTTTATTACAGCACGCAGAACTATTTTCTTGCCGATGTTCTGCTTCTCGGCACACGTATGA